>NZ_JAPTFX010000032.1:0-37255 GCF_030985895.1 Stenotrophomonas sp. Sm6012
GCGGGGTGGAGCAGTCTGGCAGCTCGTCGGGCTCATAACCCGAAGGTCGCAGGTTCAAATCCTGCCCCCGCTACCAACTTCATATCGGCGCCAACCGGTTTGATGAATGAGGGAAGGCTTGCATGTTTTGAAGCATTCACTTATGATTCCGCTTCTGATGCGGGGTGGAGCAGTCTGGCAGCTCGTCGGGCTCATAACCCGAAGGTCGCAGGTTCAAATCCTGCCCCCGCTACCAAGTAAAGAATGCGCCTTCGAAGTCCTGCTTCGAAGGCGTTTTTCTTTGGGGTGGTCCACATTTTGTAGCGTCGAGCCATGCTCGACTGTCCTTCCCGCATCGGGTCATGCCCCGTGGCGGGGGAAGGGGTTCCGGGGCCGCCAAGCCTTGCACCAGCGCGGTGCAGCCGCTATCATCAGCGGCCTAGCAGTACCCCTGAAGGCGGCCTCCCAGCGGGAGTCCGGACCCGGAAGGAGGGCCGCAACCGGCAGGCACTGCAGGTTGCAACCGGAATCCAGTCACCGGAGTCTTTCCGGAAAAGGGGCCCAGCGGGCCCTTTGTCGTTTCCGGGGCGTCATGTTTCCACGCTGGCCAAGGCCGGCACCCAACCATAGAGATCAAGGCAGGCTGTGAGCGACAAGGCAACCGACATCGCGAATCTGCTCGCCCCGACCGTTGTGTCGCTGGGCCTGGAGCTGCTGGGCGTTGAGTATCTGCCGGCCCCCGGCGGTGCGACCCTGCGCCTTTACATCGACGTGCCGCTGGCTGAACAGCCCGAGCGCATCATCAATGTCGACGACTGCGAACGCGTCAGCCGTGAAGTGTCGGCACAGATGGACGTCGAAGACCCGATCAGCGGCAACTACACGCTGGAAGTGTCTTCGCCGGGCGTGGACCGTCCGCTGTTCAACCTGGAGCAGTTCGGCCGTCACCTTGGCGAAATGGCCAAGGTCACCCTGAAGCTGCCGCAGGATAATCGTCGTCGCCTGCAGGGTCGCATCGAAGCAACCGACGAGGCCGCGGACACCATCACCTTCGTTGTCGACAAGACCGAAGTGATCGTGTCGGCCGACAACATCGACAAGGCGCGGATCATGCCCGACTGGGTGGCGCTGGGGCTGGCCCCGAGCAAGCCGACCGGTCCGGCACCGAAGCGTCCGAAGCCGAACAAGAATTCTTCTTCCAACGAGCCGGCGGCAAAGAAGCCGCGCGCGGAGTGAGCCAATGAGCAAGGAACTGTTGCTGGTAGTCGACGCAGTCGCCAACGAGAAGGGCGTGCCGCGTGAAGTGATCTTCGATGCCATCGAGGCCGCCCTGGCCTCGGCAGCGAAGAAGCGCTATCCCGACGAGGAAGTGCTGACCCGCGTGGTCATCGACCACAAGGATGGCAGCTACGAAACCTACCGCCGCTGGGAAGTGGTGGCCGATGACGTGGTGATGGAATCGCCGGATCGCCAGATCCGCCTGATGGACGCCGTCGACGAAGCCGAAGGCGTGGACGTCGGCGACTACATCGAAGAGCAGATCGAGAACCCGGACTTCGGCCGCATCGCCGCCCAGGCTGCCAAGCAGGTCATCGTCCAGCGCGTGCGCGAAGCCGAGCGCCAGCAGGTCGTGGATGCGTGGAAGGATCGCGTCGGCGAACTGATCACCGGTGTGGTCAAGCGCGCCGAGCGCGGCAACATCTATGTCGACCTCGGTGGCAACGCCGAAGGCTTCATTCCGAAGGACAAGGGCATTCCGCGCGACGTGCTGCGTGCCGGTGACCGCGTGCGCGGCTACCTGGCCGAAGTGCGCTCGGAGCCGCGTGGCCCGCAGCTGTTCATCAGCCGCGCCGCCCCGGAATTCATGATCGAGCTGTTCAAGCTGGAAGTGCCGGAAGTCGGCCAGGGCCTGGTGGAAATCAAGGCCTGTGCCCGCGATCCGGGCGACCGCGCCAAGATTGCCGTGCTCGCCCACGACCAGCGCACCGATCCGATCGGCGCCTGCATCGGCATGCGCGGTTCGCGCGTGCAGGCCGTGTCCAACGAGCTCAATGGCGAGCGCGTGGACATCGTGCTGTGGAACGACAACCCGGCCAACTTCGTCATCAACGCGATGGCGCCGGCCGAAGTGCAGTCGATCATCGTCGATGAAGACAAGCACTCGATGGACCTGGCCGTGGCTGAAGACCGCCTGGCCCAGGCGATCGGCAAGGGCGGCCAGAACGTGCGCCTGGCCAGCCGCCTGACCGGCTGGCAGCTCAACGTGATGACCCAGGACCAGGTCACCGCCAAGTCGGAGGCCGAGCAGGCTTCGGCCCGCCAGCTGTTCATGGACAAGCTGGAAGTGGACGAAGAGATCGCCGGCATCCTGGTCAGCGAAGGCTTCGGCACCGTCGAGGAAATCGCATATGTCCCGGTCGGCGAACTGCTGGCCGTGGAAGGTTTCGACGAGGACATCGTCGAAGAGCTGCGCGCTCGTGCCCGCGATGCGCTGCTCAATGAGGCCCTGGCAGTCGAAGAAGGCCTTGAAGACGGCCAGCCGGCGCAGGACCTGCTGGCCCTGAAGGGCATGGACGAAGCCACCGCGTATGCGCTGGCCGGCCACGGCGTGCGTACCAGCGAGGACCTGTCCGACCTGGCCGCCGACGAGGTCATGGACTTCGGCATCGAAGGGCTGGATCAGGCGCGCGCCGCTGCGCTGATCCTGGCCGCCCGCGCCGAAGAGATCGCCCGACTGGAACGCGGCGAATGAGCCGGCAATGAACAGGGCCCTGAGCCGCTCAGGGCGTAGAATCCGCGCCACCTCCAGATGCGGGGGGGCGCCCACAAGATCATAGGATCCGAATGTCGCAGCAAACCACCATCCGCAAGCTTGCCGAACTGGTCAACACGCCGGTCGAAAAACTGCTGGAACAGCTGGCCGGTGCCGGCATGAAGTTCAGCGGTCCCGACCAGGTCGTGACCAGCTCCGAGAAGGTGAAGCTCCTGGGCTTCCTTCGTCGTTCGCACGGCAAGCCCGAGCAGGCCCCGGAAGAGACCGATCAGTCTGCAAAGAAGATCACGCTCAACCGCCGGAAGCAGCAGGAAGTGACGGTCAATTCCGGTCGCAGCAAGACGACCGTGAATGTCGAGGTGCGCCAGAAGCGTACCTACGTCAAGGATGGTGCTCGCGCCATGACGCCGGACGAAGAGCGCGCCGACATCCTGCGCAAGCTGGAAGAGTCGCGTGCGCGCAACCTTGCCGAACAGCAGGCCCTGGCCGAGAAGGATCGTCTGCGCGACGAAGCCATCGTCCGTGCCCGTGAGGAAGAGGTTGCCGCCAAGGAGCGCGCCGAGGCCGAAAAGAAGGCTGCCGAAGAAGCTGCGGCCGCCGCCAAGGCTGCCGAGGCGCTGGCGGCCAGCAAGCCCAAGCGTGCTCCCATCGATGAAACCGCGCCGCGCCCGCCGCGCACTCCGGCCGCCGCCCCGGCTGCGCCGCGTGGTGCACCACCGCCGCCGCGCAACGATGACCGCAACAACCGCAGCGCGCCGCGCAACGAGCGTGGCCCGGGCGATCGCTTCGCCGGCCAGATGCATCTGTCGGCCGCTGACCGCGCGCGTCGTGGCAACAGCAACAACAGCAACACCCGGGGGCGTCCGGGCGGTCGCAACCAGTCCGGTGGCCGTCGCGACATGTCGCGCGGTGGCAACAATGCCGGTCCGCACGGCTTCGAGCGTCCGACCGCACCGGTCGTGCGTGAAGTGGCGATCGGCGACACGATCACCGTGGCCGACCTGGCGCAGAAGCTCGCGCTGAAGGGCGGCGAGGTGGTCAAGGCGCTGTTCAAGATGGGCGTGATGGCCACCATCACCCAGTCCATCGACCACGACACCGCCGCGCTGGTGACCGAAGAACTCGGCCACAAGGCGATCCGTGCCAACGACAACGACGCCGAAGACGCACTGCTGGCCTCGACCGGTGAAAATCAGGGCGAAGCCACCCAGCGCCCGCCGGTGGTCACCATCATGGGCCACGTCGACCACGGCAAGACCTCGCTGCTGGATTACATCCGCCGCACCAAGGTCGCCACCGGCGAAGCCGGCGGCATCACCCAGCACATCGGTGCCTACCACGTGGATACGCCGAAGGGCGTGATCAGCTTCCTGGATACCCCGGGCCATGCTGCCTTCACCTCGATGCGTGCCCGCGGCGCCAAGCTGACCGACATCGTGGTGCTGGTCGTGGCCGCCGATGACGGCGTCATGCCGCAGACCAAGGAAGCGATCCAGCACGCCCGTTCGGCGGGTGTGCCGCTGATCGTGGCGATCAACAAGATCGACAAGTCCGACGCCGACCCGATGCGGGTCAAGAACGAACTGCTGTCCGAGCAGGTCGTGGCCGAAGACTTCGGTGGTGACACCCAGATGGTGGAGATCTCGGCCAAGACCGGCCTGGGCATCGACGACCTGCTGGACGCCATCTCGATCCAGGCCGAACTGCTGGAACTGAAGGCCGTCGACGAAGGCCGCGCCTCGGGCGTGGTGATCGAATCGTCGCTGGACAAGGGCCGTGGCCCGGTCGCTACCGTGCTGGTGCAGCAGGGCCGCCTGAAGAAGGGCGACTACCTGGTGTGCGGCATCCAGTACGGCCGCGTGCGTGCGCTGTTCGACGAAACCGGCAAGCAGCCGGAGTTCGCCGGCCCGTCCATCCCGGTGCAGGTCCTGGGCCTGTCCGGCGTGCCGGAAGCCGGTGACGACTTCGTGGTGGTCGAGGACGAGCGCCTGGCCAAGGACGTTGCCCAGCAGCGTGAGACCAAGCGTCGTGAATCGCGCCTGGTCGCCACCGCCGGCAGCCGCATGGAAGACATCATGGCGACCCTGGGCAAGGGCGAGGGCCAGCAGGTCCTCAACCTGGTCATCAAGGCCGACGTGCAGGGTTCGGTGCAGGCCCTGAGCCAGGCACTGGTCGCGCTGTCCAACGAAGACATCCGCATCAACGTGATCCACTCCGGCGTGGGTGGCATCACCGAGTCGGACGCCAATTCGGCGGCCGCTTCGAAGGCCACCGTTATCGGCTTCAACGTGCGTGCGGATGCTTCGGCCCGTCGCATCATCGAATCGAACGGTGTTGACCTGCGTTACTTCTCGATCATCTATGACGTGATCGATCAGGTGAAGCAGGTGGCTTCCGGCCTGCTGGGCGTGGAGATCCGCGAGGAGATCATCGGTATCGCCGAGGTCCGCGACGTCTTCCGCAGCTCCAAGCTGGGCGCCGTTGCCGGCTCGATGGTCATCGAGGGCGTGGTCAAGCGCAACAAGCCGATCCGCGTGCTGCGCGACAGCGTTGTGATCTTCGAGGGCGAACTGGAATCGCTGCGCCGCTTCAAGGAGAACGTCGAGGAAGTCCGCAACGGTACCGAATGCGGTATCGCGGTGAAGGCCTACAACGACGTCAAGCCGGGTGACCAGATCGAGTGCTTCGAGCGTATCGAAGTGCCGCGCACCCTGTAATGCTGCAACGGACCGGCCCTCACGGGCCGGTCCGCTCCCTGGTGGGGCTCGACCTTGGTCGGGCCGCTCCTCCTGGTAGGACCCGACCCTGGTCGGGTCACATTTGAATCGAGAGCCCGACCGCGTGCCCAAGACTTTCCATCGAACCGACCGTGTCTCCGCCCAGCTGCGCCGTGAACTCGGCACCCTGGTGCACAACGCCGTGCGCGAGCACGGGTTGCCCTCGGTGAGCGTGTCCGACGTGGAAATCACCCGCGACATGGCCCATGCCAAGGTGTTCGTCACCGCGCTGATGCCGGAACGTTCGGCTGAAGCCGTGGCCGGCCTGAAGGAGCTGGGCTACCGCCTGCGCATGGACCTGGCCCGTGCCATGAAGCTGCGCCACGTGCCGGAGCTGCATTTCCACTACGACGACTCGGTCGACCGTGGTGAGCACATCGACAACATCCTGCGCGACCTGCCCGATACGCTGGCCGCGGAGAAGCGTCGCGAGAGCGACGAAGAATAAGGCAGCGCCGGGCCCGTGCCCGGCGTCTTTCCGTTCCGGCAACGCGATGCCCATGCGGGCCGCGCTGCAGCAGCCGGGCATGGCTCGGCTCTACAACATCCTGTCATGACCCGAATTCAGTTCCGCCGCCTGGATGGCATCCTGCTGCTCGACAAGTCGACCGGCATGAGCTCCAACGCCGCCCTGCAGGTGGCCCGTCGCCTGTTCCGCGCCGAAAAGGGCGGTCACACTGGCAGCCTCGACCCGCTGGCCACCGGCCTGCTGCCGCTGTGCTTCGGCGAGGCGACCAAGATCGCCGGCCTGCTGCTGGGCTCGGCCAAGGCCTACGACGCCGAGATCGTGCTTGGGCAGACCACCGATACCGACGATTCCGAAGGCCAGGTGCTGCTGCAGCGCCCGGTGCCGGCAGTCAGCGCGCAGGCCCTGCAGGCCGCGCTGGCGCCGCTGACCGGCAGCATCCTGCAGCGGGCGCCGATCTATTCGGCGCTGAAGCAGGGCGGTGAGCCGCTGTATGTGAAGGCCCGCCGTGGCGACGTCATCGAGGCGCCCGAGCGCGAGGTGCAGGTGCACGCCATCGAGGTGCTGGAGCAGCAGCCGGAACGGCTGCGCCTGCGCATCACCTGCGGCTCGGGTACCTACATCCGCAGCCTGGCCCGCGACCTCGGCGAAAGCCTGGGCTGCGGTGCCCATATCAGCGCGCTGCGCCGGCTCTGGGTCGAACCGTTCCGGGCGCCGGCGATGGTCACCCTGGACCAGCTGCGGGCGATGGTCGAGGCGGGCGACGAGGCCGCCATGGATGCGCTGCTGCTGCCCCTGGCCGCCGGCCTGGCCGAGTACCCGCGGGTCGACCTCGACGCCGACCAGGCTCACCGGTTCTGTGTCGGCCAGCGCCAGCGCGACCTGTCCTGGCCGCGCGGCCTGGTCGCCGTGTTCGGCCCGGACGATGTTGTCCAGGGCCTGGGCCAGGTCGATGACAGCGGCCTGCTGGCCCCCCAGCGCCGTTTCAACCTCTGACCGGGGCCCGCCGGTTCAGCCCCGGTCCTTGTCCCGGAAGCCCCCGGCCGTTACAATTTCGCGGCCGTTTTCCGGCAGCCTGCCTCGCGCAGGTTTCATCCTCGTAGTCCACGGCGAGCCTGGTGGTGCGCGAAGCGCGTTCCTGCCGGCCACGCATCACAGAGAAAAAAGAAAATGTCGATCGACACCCAGAAGGTCATTGAAGACAACAAGCGCAGCGCCGCCGACACCGGCTCCCCGGAAGTCCAGGTGGCCCTGCTGACCGCCCGCATCGAACTGCTGACCGGCCACTTCAAGACCCACAAGAAGGACCACCACAGCCGCCGCGGCCTGCTGCAGATGGTCAACCGCCGTCGCAGCCTGCTCGACTACCTGAAGAAGAAGGACGTCGAGCGTTACAAGGCCCTGATCGAAAAGCTTGGCCTGCGTCGCTAAGCAACGAATCCCCCGCGGCGCAGCGATGCGCCGCGGTTTTGTTTTGTAGCACCGCAATCCCCGATTCAGGCCGGAACGATCCGGCCACCCGCAGGCGGCAAGGGTCGCCGACGGTCCAAATTCGCAGACAGCATCCCCAAGGACACCCTCCGTGGCAAAAATCACCAAAACCTTCCAGTACGGCAAGCACACCGTCACGCTTGAGACCGGCGAAGTCGCCCGCCAGGCCAGCGGTGCCGTCATCGTCAAGATGGACGACACCGTACTGCTGGTCACCGCCGTCGCCGCCAAGAGCGCGCGCGAAGGCCAGGACTTCTTCCCGCTGACCGTCGATTATCAGGAAAAGTTCTACGCCGGCGGCCGTATCCCGGGTGGTTTCTTCAAGCGCGAAGGCCGTGCGACCGAGAAGGAAACCCTGATCTCGCGTCTGATCGACCGTCCGATCCGCCCGCTGTTCCCGGAAGACTACAAGAACGAAGTGCAGATCATCGCCACGGTCATGTCGCTGAACCCGGACGTGGACGGTGACATCCCGGCCCTGATCGGTGCCTCGGCTGCCCTGGCCCTGGCCGGCACCCCGTTCATGGGTCCGATCGGCGCTGCCAAGGTCGGTTACAAGAACGGCGAGTACATCCTGAACCCGACCGTCAGCGAACTGGCTGACTCGCAGCTGGAACTGGTCGTCGCCGGTACCTCCAACGCCGTGCTGATGGTCGAATCCGAAGCCGCGCTGCTGTCCGAAGAAGTGATGCTGGGCGCCGTGACCTTCGGTCACCGCGAGATGCAGAAGGTCATCAATGCGATCAACGAGCTGACCGTCGAAGCCGGCACCAAGCCGTCGACCTGGGAAGCCCCGGCCAAGAACGACGCGCTGATCTCCGCCCTGAAGGAAGCCATCGGCCCGCGCCTGGGCGAAGCCTTCCAGGTGCGCGACAAGCTGCAGCGCCGTGACGCCATCTCGGCGATCAAGAAGGACGTGGTCGAAACCCTGGCCGGCCGTGTGGCCGCCGAGGGCTGGAACCCGGCCGAGCTGTCGAAGGAATTCGGCGAGCTGGAATACCGCACCATGCGTGACTCGGTGCTGGACACCAAGGTCCGCATCGACGGCCGTGCGCTGGACACCGTCCGCCCGATCGCCGTGAAGACCGGCGTGCTGCCGCGTACCCACGGTTCCTCGCTGTTCACCCGCGGCGAAACCCAGGCCATCGTGACCATCACCCTGGGCACCGCCCGTGACGGCCAGGTCATCGACGCCGTTGCCGGTGAGTACAAGGAAAACTTCCTGTTCCACTACAACTTCCCTCCGTTCTCGGTGGGTGAGTGCGGCCGCATGATGGGCCCGAAGCGCCGCGAAATCGGCCACGGTCGCCTGGCCAAGCGCGGCGTGCTGGCTGTCATGCCGTCGTTGGAAGCCTTCCCGTACACCATCCGCGTCGTCTCGGAAATCACCGAGTCGAACGGTTCCTCGTCGATGGCCTCGGTCTGCGGCTCGTCGCTGGCCCTGATGGACGCCGGCGTGCCGGTGAAGGCGCCGGTTGCCGGTATCGCCATGGGCCTGGTCAAGGAAGGCGAGCGTTTCGTCGTCCTGTCCGACATCCTGGGTGACGAAGATCACCTGGGCGACATGGACTTCAAGGTGGCCGGTACCGCTGAGGGCATCTCCGCCCTGCAGATGGACATCAAGATCGAAGGCATCACCGAAGAGATCATGAAGCAGGCCCTGCAGCAGGCCAAGGCTGGCCGTCTGCACATCCTGGGCGAAATGGCCCACGGCCTGACCGCCCCGCGTTCGGAGCTGTCCGACTACGCGCCGCGCCTGCTGACCATCAAGATCCACCCGGACAAGATCCGCGAAGTGATCGGCAAGGGTGGTTCGACCATCCAGGCCATCACCAAGGAAACCGGCACCCAGATCGACATCCAGGATGACGGCACCATCGTCATCGCTTCGGTCAACGCCATCGCTGCCCAGGCCGCCAAGGCCCGCATCGAGCAGATCACCTCGGACGTCGAGCCGGGCCGCATCTACGAAGGCAAGGTCGCCAAGATCATGGACTTCGGTGCGTTCGTCACCATCCTGCCGGGCAAGGACGGCCTGGTCCACGTCTCGCAGATCTCCAGCGACCGCGTCGAGAAGGTCGGCGACGTGCTGAAGGAAGGCGATGTGGTCAAGGTCAAGGTGCTGGAAGTCGACAAGCAGGGCCGTATCCGCCTGTCGATGAAGGCCGTGGAAGAAGGCGACGCCGTCAGCGCCGAATAATCGGCCTCCGGTCGATTACGGTGGGTGTCAACCTTGGTTGACACGCTTCTGGAATCGCTGAAATGAAAAAGCGGGCTTCGGCCCGCTTTTTCTTTGCGTCGACGCAACGAGGAGCCGCTCATACAGGTCGCTGCATGTCCTGCTGCAGTGCATGAGCGCCGCCAGGTGGCCATTGTTCTGTCACGGTTGTGCGGATCGCGCCTGTCCACTGGACGACATGCCGCGACATCCGTACCGCAGGCACATCGGTTTGCTAACGTGGCTGCGCCTTCGAACCGGGAGATCCCATGTTGCGCCAGACCGTGGCTGTCCTTGCCGTGCTGATTGCCGGCGCCCTGCCCATCGCTGCACACGCCGCTGCGGCACCGCAGGCGCCGATCTTCGGTGCCTACTATCCTGGCGGGTCGGCCGAGCGCTATCCGGTGCCGAGCATTCCGGCCGAACGCCTGACCCACCTGTTCTATGCGTTTTCCACCATTGAAGACGGCCGCTGCACGGTCGGTGCCGAAGCGCCGGCCAACTTCGCTGCGCTGGCCGAACTGAAGAAGGCGCATCCGCACCTGCGCACGCTGATTTCCATCGGCGGCTGGGGCGCGGGCGGTTTCTCCGATGCGGCGCTGACTGAGGCCAGCCGCAAGCGCCTGGTCGATTCCTGCATGGCGCTGTTCTTCGATCGCCACGCCGGCAGCTTCGATGGCGTGGACATCGACTGGGAATTCCCGGTCAGCGGTGGGCCGAAGGAGCTGGCGCACCGCCCGCAGGATCGCGCCAACCTGACCAGGCTCGCGCAGGCGTTCCGCGTCGCACTTGACGCGCGCGGGCGCAAGCAGGGGCAACCGATGCTGCTGACCGCTGCGCTGGCCGCCGGTCGCCTGCAGACCGATGGCCCCTACGATCCGGCCGCCAGCTACGACCTGCCGGCGCTGGCCAGGGTGTTCGATTTCATCAACCTGATGAGCTACGACATGGGCACCGGTTTCTCCGCGGTGTCGACCTTCAACGCCCCGCTGCATGAAGTGCCGGCCGATCCGCTGGCACCGGAACTGCGGCGCTGGAACAACGTGGCCGGCGCGGTGCAGTACTACCGCGACCACGGCGTGCCGGCCCACAAGCTGGTGCTGGGCGTGCCGTTCTATGGCCGTGGTTTCAAGGTCACTGGCGACGCCGCCGATGGGCTGTACCAGGCCTACAGCGCACCGGCCGACGCGGGCGACTGGCGGGTGATCAAGGCGCGCTATCTCGACCAGCCCGGCTGGACGAAGCACTGGCAGCCGCAGGCGCAGAGCCCGTGGCTGTACAACCCGCAGCAGAAGATCTTCATCAGCTACGAAGACCCGCGCTCGATCGGGCTGCGCGCGCAGTTCGCCCGCGAGCAGGGCCTGGCCGGGGTGTTCATGTGGGAGCTGACCGGCGATGACGAACAGGCCAGCCTGCTCAACGCCATGCTTGGCCCGTGGCAGAAGGCCCGCATCGGCGACTGAGCCGCGCGTGGATGCCGGGCGATGCCCGGCGCGATCGGCAACGCCATCGGCCCGAGGCCGCACAGCCAGGCAACGCCCGCAGCGTTAAGCTGCGGGCATGATCCTCATCGACCGCCTCGACCATCTGGTCCTCACCGTTGCCGACATCGAGCGCAGCTGTGACTTCTATCAGCGCGTGCTTGGCATGCAGGTCGTGCGTTTCGGCGCCGGCCGCACTGCGCTGCAGTTCGGCCAGCAGAAGATCAACCTGCACCCGGCCAGTGCGCCGCTGCAGCCGCACGCCGCGCAGCCCACGCCGGGCAGTGCCGATCTGTGCCTGGTCACGGGCACGGCGACTGCCGATGTGCTGGCCCATCTGCGCGCGCAGGCTGTCGTGGTGGAAGAGGGGCCGGTGCCGCGCACAGGTGCATTGGGGCCGATCGAGTCGGTGTACTTCCGCGACCCTGACGGCAATCTGATCGAAGTCAGCCGTTACCCCAGCGGCGCGTGATCCGGATGCCGTAGAGTCGAGCTTGCTCGACTGCGTGGGGCGAGAAGGCAACAGCAGTCGAGCAAGCTCGACTCTACGGAGTGCCGGGCGGGCGCCTCAATTCGCCCAGACGCTGTTGGGATCGCCGTTGCGCGCGCGACGCTGGCTGGCCAGTGCCAGCCGGGCAAAGCCGAACGCCATGGCCAGTGCGATCGCATCGACCCAGAACAGCGGCCAGTGCCCATGCGCGGCCGCGCGCCACAGCCAGTCACCGCTGAGGGCACCATGCAGTACCGGCACCAGCGCGGTGCTGATCGCGGCGGCCCAGAGCAGTTCGCGTGCCGCCTGGGCCGGGCGGCGCAGTGCTGCCCACAGCGCACAGGCGGCCCAGCTGCCGAAACAGGCCCAGCGGATGCCGTGATCAACGGCGGACGGTGCCACCCGTTCCAGCACCAGGGCGCTGGCGAATGCGACCGAGATCGCCACGCACAGGCCGATGCACACGCCCACCGTGGCCCGCGCCATGTTCACCCCGGAGCGCGGTTGCTGTGGTTGCCGGCGCTTGCGCCGCGATTCGATCCACAGCAGGTTGCCCGAATAGAACAGGAAGGCACCGCCCAGGCCCAGCAGGAAGTACAGCCAGACCACCACGCCATTGCCGAACTCACCGAAATGCAGCGCATAGGCGGCGCTGAGCGTGGCGTGGTTGGCATCACGGTGGCCGGGCAGCTGACTGGCCAGCAGGCGGCCACTGGCGACGTCCAGCGCGACCGAGCCAAGCGGGCCGAGGGTGCCGCTGGACTCACCGGTGATCTCGATGGTGGCATTGGCATCACCGCCGTTGGCCAGTTTCAGGTAGGCCGGTTCGAAATCGGTCACGCCCTGCGCGCGCGCCACTTCCAGCGCGCGCGCATGCAGTTCGCGCAGGCTGCCCGGAGCGGCCGGCACGCCGCTGGCGGCGCGCACGGGCGCGGTGTCCATCGCCGTCGGCACCGCCTGCATGGCCTTGCCTTCGAAGATGAGCGGGTTGAGCAGGGCGATCTGGATGAACACCAGGCAGAGCAGGGCACCGGTCACCGCGAACATCAGGTGGAACGGCAGGCTGAGCACACCGATCACGTTGTGTGCGTCCTGCCACAGCTGCTTGAGGTTGCGGCCCGGGCGCAGCGCGAACAGGTCGCCGAGCAGTTTCGGCAGATGGATCACCAGGCCACTGAGCAGGGCCATGCCATACAGCAGGCTGACGATGCCCATTACGTAGATGCCGGCCACCGGCAGGCCCAGGCTGTAGTGCAGCTCGTTGACCAGTTCGGCCAGGCCCGACTGCGGCGGCGTCGGGCTGCCGGCGGTCTGCCCCGGCCAGGCATAGCGCCATCCCCCGTCGTCGGCCTGCCAGTAGGCCAGCGGCTGCGGATGCTCGGCACCGGGGAAGGTCATGCCGACATGCCGGCGTGCTTCCGCATGTGCGGTCAGCACATCCTCCAGCAGGTACTGCGCGTCATCCAGGCTGGCGGGCAACGCAGTGGCCGCGCCCGGCGTCTGCCACAGCGGCAGGTCGTGGTGGAACAGGGTCAGCGCACCGGCATAGAAGGCCACGAACAGCCCGAAGCCGGCCACCAGGCCGACCCAGGTGTGCAGGGTGGTGAACGTGCGCAGGGTCTGCGAGCTGAACTTCATGCGATTGATCTCATTGCACGGCGCCGGCCATGCGCAGCAGCCCGAGCACACCGAAACCGGCCGCCGCGCTGCCGGCCAGGGCCAGCCAGGCATACCCCGCGCGGCGGAAACTGAAGGCCCACAAAGCCGCCAGCATCCACAGCGGCACGAAGGAAATCAGCGCAGGCACCAGGGCGTTCTGCCACGGGCCGGGTGGCAGCCAGGTGACCAGCCCGGTGGCGGCGGCCGCCAGGAAGAAGCCGGCGAAGATACCGGCAAAAGCGCGCGCCCACATCACGGCGTCTCCGAGTCGGGGCGATGCCACGCGGCCAATGCCGGCAACAGCATCGCCGACAGCATCCAGGTGCACAGCATTGCGACCAGGCCAGCGGCGAAGCCCAGCTCGGCCATCCACAGCCACAGCGATGCGGCGGCGGCGACCAGGCCGATCTGGTGGCCGAGGCGTCCTGCGCGGCGCAGGCGCGGCCAGCGGCAGTGCGGCGAGGCGGCATAGAACGCCAGCGCCGAGAACATCGCCGCCAGCATGCCCAGGCTGCAGAATCCCAGCGTGGAAAGGCCGACGGTGATCATTGCGGGCGACCGCGTTGGCAGCGGGCCGACGAACGCGGGGCACGGGCGGGGCCGGCGGGAGCCGGTCGGAGCGGGTGACGCATCACGAGGTCCTGGAGGGAAGCGGGCAGGCTGGCACGGGGCGGGCTGCGCGGACATGGTAATCATTGCGTTTTCACGCCGCCAGCGCTGGCCATTCAGCGGACCGTACGGTAGCCCTTGGGCTTTCCTCCCTGCTGGTTTAAGATCGTCGCAGACCCCTGACTGGAACAAGGTGGCCCGCGCCCAGCGCCGGCCGAGCGTGCGACATGAGCACTACCACCGCCCACGGTTGACCTGCCCCCGAAGGCCCTGCGTTCCAGGCGCCCTCGCGGCGCTTTTTTATTGCCCGGGCCATCGCCCGGGAACGCTTTCCAGCCCGCCCGGCGGGCCCCGCACGAAGCCACTGCGATGATCAATATCACCCTTCCCGACGGCAGCCGCCGCGAGTTCGAAAACCCCGTCAGCGTCATGGACGTCGCCCAGTCGATCGGCGCCGGCCTGGCCAAGGCCACCATCGCCGGTTCGGTCGATGGCGTGCTGGTCGATGCCAGCGATGTCATCGACCACGATGCCAGCCTGCGCATCATCACCGCCAAGGACGAGGAGGGCGTGGAGATCATCCGCCACTCCTGCGCGCACCTGGTCGGCCACGCCGTCAAGCAGCTGTACCCGGACGTCAAGATGGTCATCGGCCCGGTGATCGCCGAGGGCTTCTACTACGACATCTACTCCGAGCGCCCGTTCACCCCGGACGACATGGCGGCGATCGAGAAGCGCATGGGCGAGCTGATCGCCCAGGACTACGACGTCATCAAGAAGATGACGCCGCGCGCCGAGGTGGTCGAGATCTTCAAGGCCCGTGGCGAGGACTACAAGCTGCGCCTGATCGAGGACATGTCCGACGACATCCAGGCGATGGGCATGTACTACCACCAGGAATACGTGGACATGTGCCGCGGCCCGCACGTGCCGAACACGCGCTTCCTGAAGGCCTTCAAGCTGACCCGCATTTCCGGCGCATACTGGCGTGGCGACGCGCAGAACGAGCAGCTGCAGCGCATCTACGGCACCGCCTGGGCCGACAAGAAGCAGCTTGAGGCGTACATCAAGCGCATCGAAGAAGCCGAGATGCGCGACCACCGCCGCATCGGCAAGCAGCAGGACCTGTTCCACCTGCAGGAAGAGGCGCCGGGCCTGGTGTTCTGGCACCCGAAGGGCTGGGCGCTGTGGCAGGTGGTCGAGCAGTACATGCGCAAGGTATACCGCAACAGCGGCTACGGCGAAGTGCGCTGCCCACAGATCCTGGACGTGAGCCTGTGGAAGAAGTCCGGTCACTGGGACAACTACCAGGACAACATGTTCTTCACTGAATCGGAGAAGCGCACCTACGCGGTCAAGCCGATGAACTGCCCGGGCCACATCCAGGTGTTCAACCAGGGCCTGCACAGCTACCGCGACCTGCCGATCCGCTACGGTGAGTTCGGTTCCTGCCACCGCAACGAGCCGTCCGGCGCGCTGCACGGCATTCTGCGCGTGCGTGGCTTTACCCAGGACGACGGGCATGTGTTCTGCACCGAAAACCAGATCGAATCGGAAGTGACCGCGTTCCACCAGCAGGCGCTTGCGGTCTACCAGCACTTCGGCTTCGACGAGATCCAGATCAAGATCGCGCTGCGCCCGGAATCGCGACTGGGCGATGACGCCACCTGGGACAAGGCCGAAGGCGCGCTGCGCTCGGCGCTGACCGCCTGTGGCGTGGAGTGGCAGGAGCTGCCGGGCGAGGGCGCATTCTACGGCCCGAAGATCGAGTACCACCTGAAGGACGCCATCGGCCGTACCTGGCAGCTGGGTACCATGCAGGTCGACTTCATGATGCCGGGCCGCCTCGGCGCCGAGTACGTGGACGAGAACAGCCAGAAAAAGCACCCGGTCATGCTGCACCGGGCCATCGTCGGCTCGATGGAGCGCTTCCTGGGCATCCTGATCGAGCACCACGCCGGCCAGTTCCCGGCCTGGCTGGCGCCGACCCAGGTGGTGGTGGCCAACATCACCGACGCCCAGGCTGAATACGTCTCGGGCGTGACCAAAACCCTTGCGGAGCAAGGCTTCCGCGTCAGCTCGGATTTGCGTAACGAGAAGATCGGCTATAAAATCCGCGAGCATACGTTGCAGCGCGTGCCGTACCTGCTGGTCATTGGTGACCGCGAGAAGGAAAACGGCGCTGTAGCGGTGCGTACGCGTTCTGGCGAAGACCTGGGCAGCATGAGCCTGCAGGCCTTCATCGAGCGGCTCCACGCCGAGGGCGCGTAAGCAAAGGTCCGGTCCGGGCGCACAGGCACCCGGACCGGTTCGATACCCTTGGGAGAACGTAATATCAGCACCCCTGACAACAAACAGAACCGCAAGAATCAGGAAATCCGTGTGCCGCGCGTCCGCGTGATCGGCAGTGACGGAGAAATGATCGGCGTGTTGTCGCGCGACGAAGCGCTGTCCATGGCCGAAGATGAAGGCCTGGACCTGGTCGAGATCCAGCCGCAGGCCGATCCGCCGGTCTGCAAGATCATGGACTTCGGCAAGTTCAAGTTCGAAGCGCAGAAGAAGGCCAACGAGGCCAAGAAGAAGAGCAAGCAGGTCGAGATCAAGGAAGTGAAGTTCCGTCCGGTCACGGACGAGGGCGACTACCAGATCAAGCTGCGCAAGATGCGTGAGTTCCTCGAAGATGGTGACAAGATCAAGGTCAACATCCGTTTCCGTGGCCGTGAAATGAGCCACCAGGAACTGGGCCGCGAAATGGCCAACCGGATCGAGGCCGATCTGGGCGAGGACATCGTCATTGAATCCCGTCCGCGCCTGGAAGGGCGTCAGATGGTCATGATGATCGCACCTAAGAAGAAGACCTGAGGCCTGACCGGCCGCCTTCCGGGGCGCCTGGCTGAATGGTTCAGGGTGAAGGGGCGCCGATGGCGTCCCTTTGCTTTTGCGGCACCCCGGTGAATTGCCGGTGAAAGGGTTGCAGGGGCTGGTGACAGGGCGGTTTTGCCTGTATCATGCCCGGCTCGACCCACCCAGGACGGGTCGTACGCCGATCATGGCAGGACGGAAAGAGCGGCCCAGGCCGCCGCCAGATCAGTCAGAAACCAGGGTCAAATCCCATCAAGGACATTGCAATGCCCAAGATCAAGACCAACCGGGCAGCGGCCAAGCGTTTCCGCAAGACCGCCTCGGGCAAGTACAAGTGCGGCCACGCCAACCGTAGCCACATCCTCACGAAGAAAGCGACCAAGCGTAAGCGTAATCTGCGTCAGACGGGCCATGTCCGTGCAGAAGACGCAGGCCGTCTGGACCGCATGCTCCCTTACCTCTGAGGAACTGAAAAATGGCACGAGTTAAGCGTGGCGTACAGGCGCGTCGCCGCCACAAGAAAATCCTGGATCTCGCCAAGGGCTATTACAACGCCCGTCGCAAGGTCTTCCGCGTTGCCAAGCAGGCCGTCATCAAGGCACAGCAGTACGCCTACATCGGCCGTAAGCAGAAGAAGCGCAACTTCCGTTCGCTGTGGATCACCCGTATCAATGCGGCTGCCCGCATCAACGGCCTGAGCTACAGCCGCTTCATGAACGGCCTGCTGAAGGCTGGCATCACCCTGGACCGCAAGGTCCTGGCTGACATCGCCGTGCACGACGCAGCCGGTTTTGCCGCGCTGGCCGAAAAGGCCAAGGGCGCGCTGGCGGCATAAGTCCTTCCCGATGCCGTAACCGTTCACTCGGAACGGTGTCAGGTCAAGGCAATGCATGGGGAAGGGCGCAAGTCCTTCCCCATTCTTTTTTGGGTCCCGGCGCGGCCACAGCGGCAGCGCAGGGACGGCGGTGGCGACAGGGGTCGGCCCTTCGCGCATCGCGATGGCAGATCGACTGGAGTTCCGGCCCCCCATGAGCGACATCCAATCCCTCACCACCCAGGCGCTGGCCGATGTGGCCGCCGCACAGAGCCCCGACGTGCTGGAACAGCTGCGCGTGGCCCTGCTTGGCAAGAGCGGCAGCATCACCTCGCAGCTCAAGCAGCTCGGCGCCCTGCCGGCCGACGAGCGCAAGGCCGCCGGTGAAGCCATCAACCAGGCCCGCGATGCGCTGACCCGCGCGCTGGGCGAGCGCAAGGCGCTGCTGGAAGACGCGGCACTGGATGCGCGCCTGGCCGCTGAAGCCATCGACATCACCCTGCCGGGCCGCAACGGCGAGCGCGCCGGCCTGCACCCGATCACCCGCACCCTGGAGCGCATCACCGGCATCTTCGGCCGCCTGGGCTACGAGCTGTCGGAAGGGCCGGAGATCGAGGACGACTGGCACAACTTCGAGGCGCTGAACTTCCCGCCGCACCATCCGGCGCGCGCGATGCATGACACCTTCTACTTCGGCGACGGCCGCCTGCTGCGCACGCATACCTCGGGTGTGCAGGTGCGCTACATGGGCGACCACGCGCCGCCGCTGCGCATGATCGCCGCGGGCAAGGTGTACCGCAGCGACAGTGACCAGACCCACTCGCCGATGTTCCACCAGGTGGAAGGCCTGCTGGTGGACGAGCATTCGACCTTCGCCGACCTGAAGGGCACGCTGGCCGAGTTCGTGCGCGCCTTCTTCGAGCGCGATTTCGAAATGCGCTTCCGCCCCAGCTATTTCCCGTTCGTTGAACCGGGTGCGGAAGTGGACATCGCCTGGCAGCAGCCCGATGGCAGCACCCGCTGGCTGGAAGTGCTCGGCTGCGGCATGGTCCATCCGAACGTGCTGCGCAACGTCGGCATCGATCCGGAGCGCTACACCGGCTTCGCCTTCGGCATGGGCGTGGAGCGCTTCGCGATGCTGCGCTACGGCGTCAACGACCTGCGTGCGTTCTTCGAGAACGACGTGCGCTTCCTGAAACAGTTCGCGTAAAACGACAGCTTCCAAATTCGCAGGCCCAGGCGCGTGCGCCGGGCCCACCAGGGTGACACCATGAAATTCTCCGAAAACTGGCTGCGCAGCCACGTCCCGACCAGCGCTTCGCGCGATGAACTGAGTGCGGTGCTGACCGCCATCGGCCTGGAAGTGGAAGAAGTGACCGCGCTGGGCGAAGGCCTCGATCACGTGGTCGTGGCACGCATCGTCGAGGCCGTCCGCCATCCGGAAGCCGACCGCCTGCAGGTGTGCAGGGTCGATGCCGGGCAGGGCGAGCTGCTGCAGATCGTCTGCGGTGCGCCGAACGCGCGCCCGGGCCTGGTCGCGCCGCTGGCGATGGTTGGTGCGCAGATCGGCGAGCTGAAGATCAAGCCGGCCAAGCTGCGCGGCGTCGAGTCCAACGGCATGCTGTGCTCGGCCAAGGAACTGGGCCTGGACAACGATGCGTCCGGCCTGCTGGAACTGCCCGATGACGCCCCGGTCGGCCAGGCCCTGGTCGAGTACCTGGGCCTGCCCGATGCCAGCATCGAGATCAAGCTGACCCCGAATCGCGCCGACTGCTTCAGCCTGCGCGGCATCGCCTTCGACGTTGCCGCCGCCACCCGCAGCGAAGTGCTGGATTTCGCCGCCGACGCCATTGCGGCCGTCGGCAGCCGTGAACTGTCGATCCAGCTGGATGCCGGTGCCGAAGCGCCGCGTTACCTCGGCCGTGTCATCGAGGGCGTCAACGCCGCGGCGAAGACCCCGCTGTGGATGGCCGAGCGCCTGCGCCGCAGCGGCGTGCGCCCGGTGTCGCTGCTGGTCGACATCACCCAGTACGTGATGCTGGAGCTGGGCCAGCCGATGCATGCCTATGACCTCGGCACCCTGCAGGGCAGCATCGCCGTGCGCCGTTCGCGCGCGGGCGAGACGCTGAAGCTGCTGGACGGCCGCGATGCTGCGCTGGACGACAGCTTCCTGGTGGTGACCGACGCCGACCGCGCGGTCGGCCTGGCCGGCCTGATGGGCGGCTTCGATACCCGCGTCACCGACGCGACCACCGCCGTGTTCCTGGAAGCCGCACACTTCGCGCCGGCCGCGATCATGGGCCGTGGCCGCAAGCTGGGCCTGCACACCGATGCCGGCCACCGCTTCGAGCGTGGCGTCGATCCGGCACTGCCGCGCACCGCCATCGAATACGCCACCCGCCTGGTGCTGGACCTGGCCGGCGGCATCCCGGCACCGGTCACCGAGGCCGTGCGTGAGGCCGATCTTCCGCAGCCGGCAACCATCGCGCTGCGCCGCGCGCGCATTACCCGCGTGCTCGGCATCACCATCGAAGACGCCGAAGTCGAGCGCATCCTGCGCGCGCTGGGCATGGACGTGAGCGCGACGGCCGAGGGCTGGCAGGTGGCCGCGCCGAGCCGCCGCTTCGACATCGCCATCGAGGAAGACCTGATCGAGGAGCTGGCCCGCATCCACGGTTACGAGCAGATCCCGACCACGCTGCCGGGCGGTGCCTCGCGCGTGGCGATGCCGAGCGAAACCCAGCTGGATGCGCTGAGTGTGCGTCGCCAGCTGATCGCCCGTGATCAGCAGGAAACGGTCAATTTCGCCTTCGTCGACGACGCGCTGCTGACCCAGTGGCAGCTGCGCGACGGCCTGGTGCCGCTGGCCAACCCGCTGTCGGCCGAACTGGCGGTGATGCGCCCGTCGCTGCTGCCGGGCCTGGTCGCCACGCTCGGCCGTAATGCCGCCCGCCAGCTGGGCCGGGTGCGCCTGTTCGAACTCGGACGGGTGTTCGCCCAGCAGGCCGGCAACGCGTCGCCCGGCGAAAGCCGGCCGGCACCGCTGGAAACACCGCGTGTGGCCGCCGCGGTCTGCGGCGAGGCGCAGGCGGTGCAGTGGGGCCTGCCGACCCGCAAGGTCGATTTCCATGACCTGAAGGGCGACCTGGAGTCGCTGGCCGCCGCCAGTGGCGCGCAGCTGGAGTTCCGCCCGTCGGCCCGTGCCTACGGCCACCCGGTGCGTTCGGCCGAGGTGCTGCGCGATGGCGTGGCCATTGGCTGGATTGGCCAGATCCACCCGCGCCTGGCCAAGGCGATGGAGATCGAGGCCGATGTCTATGCGTTCGAGCTGGACCTGGAGCCGCTGACCGCCCGCCGCCTGCCGCGTGCCGGCGAACTGTCGCGCTACCCCGCGGTGCGCCGCGACCTGGCGTTCCTGGTGCCTGAACAGGTGGCCTGGGCCGATCTGGCCGCCACCGTCCGCCAAGCCGCCGGGCCGCTGCTGCGCGACCTGAACCTGTTCGACCGCTATGTCGGCCAGGGCGTCGAGCCGGGATTCAAGAGTCTCGCTATGGGCTTGATTTTGCAGGACAAGTCGCGCACTCTGACGGACCGCGACGTGGATGCGGTGGTGGCCGAGGCGGTCACTGCCATCGAGCGTGAACACCACGCCCGGATCCGCGGCTGAGCGGGCAGCACTCGGGGGTAGCAGGCAATGGCATTGACCAAGGCGGAGATGGCGGAAAAGCTGTTCGACGAAGTCGGTCTGAACAAGCGGGAAGCCAAGGAATTCGTCGACGCGTTTTTCGATGTGCTGCGTGAAGCATTGGAACAGGGACGTCAGGTGAAGCTGTCGGGCTTCGGTAATTTCGATCTGCGGCGCAAGAACCAGCGCCCGGGTCGCAACCCCAAGACCGGCGAGGAAATTCCGATTTCCGCCCGTACGGTGGTCACCTTCCGTCCGGGCCAGAAGCTCAAGGAGAGGGTGGAAGCTTATGCTGGATCCGGGCAGTAACCGCGAACTACCGCCGATCCCGGCCAAGCGCTACTTCACCATCGGTGAAGTCAGCGAGCTGTGCGACGTCAAGCCGCACGTCCTGCGCTACTGGGAAACCGAGTTTCCCAGCCTTGAGCCGGCCAAGCGCCGAGGCAACCGCCGCTACTACCAGCGCCACGACGTGCTGATGGTGCGGCAGATCCGCAGCCTGCTGTACGAACAGGGCTACACCATCGGTGGTGCACGCCTGCGCCTGGACGGTCCTGATGCGCGCGAGGAATCGGCGCTGAGCAACCAGATCATCAAGCAGGTGCGCATGGAGCTGGAAGAAGTGCTGCAGTTGCTGCGCCGCTGATCCCATTTCCTTCGTAATCCGCTATACTTCACGGCCCGCCGCACTGGCGGGCACATCGCAGCATCAGTCGGGGCGTAGCGCAGCCTGGTAGCGCATCTGCCTGGGGGGCAGAGGGTCGTCGGTTCGAATCCGGCCGTCCCGACCACTGTGATGAATCAAGAAGCCCGCGCAGCGATGCGTGGGCTTTTTTGTGCGCGTGGCGCAGCGCGATCAATCTCCAGCGAAGCGGTAGATCCGTTCCGCATCGCCCTCGTCCAATCCGTGCACGATGCCGCTGTCGACGAAGCCCGACGCAGCAAGCAGGCGCTGCATGTTGCTGTTGGAGCTGTTGGTGGAGGTGAACAGCTTGCCGCCGCCGCGTCGCGCAATGGCGTGGCGAAGCAGGGCGGCACCGATGCCCTGGCCGCGCCGTGCCGGGCCCACCATCAGCATTTCAACGAAGGCTTCGCCGAAGAAGTGGTGATGGATGACCAGGTAGCCCACAGCCACGCGATCCTGCTCGGCCACGTGCACATGGCCCTGCGCCAGCCACCGGTCGATCTGCGTCGCCCGTCGCGGATCATGTGCCGCCACGCTGTCCAGCGCGATCAGCGCGGCGGCATCGGCGGGGCGGGCGTCGCGGATCTGCAGCGTCGTCGTGGAGGGATCCGGCGATGTCATCAATCGTTCCTCGGGCGGTTGCATGCAGTCTATCGGTCACGCCGGTTGCGATCGCTGATCCGCCGCAGCCAGCGCGTGCTTGGTAGTCAATAGACCCGGAATTCGGCACGGCAGCCGTCGCTGACCCAGATGCCACGGCGGTCCCAGCCCCAGTTGCGGTCCTCGACACAGGCCGTCACCGACTTCTGCTTGACCAGGCGCACTTCGTGGCGCACGCGGATGCGGCATTCCTTGTCCTTCTTCTCGTACGACTCGCAGACCAGGCGTTCGCCCTCGTCGTCGCGATCACGCCCGCGCCCGGGCCAGCGACCGTACTCGTCGGCGACGAACTCGGCGCGGCAGCCGTCAGTGACCCACAGCATGCGGCGGCGCTGGCCCCAGTTCTGGTTCTCCACGCAGCGGGTAACCGACAGCTGCCGGGCCAGCCGCATCGGGCCTTCGATGGCGCACTGCTGGATCTTGTTGAACTGCGATTCGCAGCGCAGCGCTGGAACGTGATCCGTGTCGTAATCCTGGGCGGCCACGGCGGTGGCAGCCAGCAGCAGGACAAGCGCGGCGGCGGTGATCGGTAACAGCAGGCGGTGGGTCATCAGGGGCCTCGGGTGGTGGATCGGGCGGCAAGAATGACCCAGCCCGGGGCCGCCGGAACGCACCGTTCCGGAACGGGCTCAGTGGGGGTTTACTAGTACGCGCTGGCCCATGCAGAGGCTTACATCCCGTATCATCGCTGCACATCCGATCGCATCGGTTTACGTCTTCTTACATGTCTTCCACGCCTGTCGGCGCAGCCTGCGGCTGCCGTCACTGGTGTGCGGGCGGCCTGTTGGGGAGGATGCGCGGACCACGACGACCACAGGGGGTTGCGTTGATCAGCAGTACTGTCATTCATCGCTCGGCCGACACCGGCGCCGAGGTGCAGGTCCTGGACACCACGTTCAAGGGCAAGCATGTGTTCATTGCGTGGGGCCTGCGCGGGCCGGAACTGACCCGCAGCGCGGACCCGGCGTCGACCGTGGCCGCGCGCAAGGCATTGCATGCCGTGGCCGGGCACAGCGAAGGGCCGCGCAGCCCGGAAGTGTTCATCGCCAACCAGTCGGCGGTGGCGATCACGGTGTATCGCCTGCTCACCGAAGCGCGCTCCGGCGATGCCATCTTCTTCCTGTGCGATTCGCAGGCGGTGGTCGACTGGTTGATCACCGCGCTGGAAGTGCAGGGCGCGGACTGATTCCGCGCCGCATCGCGCGTGGGGTCAGGCCAGCGCCACGTCCACCGCGGCCCGCGCATGCAGGGTGGTGGTATCGAACAACGGCACCGCGCTGTCCTCCGGCCGCACCAGCAGCATGATCTCGGTACAGCCGAGGATGATCGCCTCTGCGCCGCGCGCGACCAGGCGCGCGATGACCGCGGCATAGACCCGCCGTGACTGCTCGCTGACCACGCCAGCGATCAGTTCCTGGTAGATGATGTCGTGCACGCTGCGACGATCTTCGGCATCGGGCACCAGCACCTCCAGACCGAAGCGCTCCTGCAGCCGCCCACGGTAGAAGTCCTGCTCCATGGTGAAGGCGGTGCCGAGCAGGCCTACCCTGCGCGCACCCGCCTGCACGATCGCGTTCGCGGTCGGGTCGGCGATATGCAGCAGCGGCAGGGGACAGGCGGCTTCGATGCGGTCGGTCAGCTTGTGCATGGTGTTGGTGCAGATCAGCAGCAGGTCGGCACCGCCGGCCTGCAGGCGCCGTGCGGCATCGGCCATGTGGTCGCCCAGCGCATCCCAGTCACCGTCGTGCTGCAGCTGCTTGATGCCGGCGAAATCCACCGACCACAGCAGCAGTTGCGCCGAGTGGGCGCCGCCCAGGCGATCACGGATCTCCTCGTTGATGAGCCGGTAATACTGCGCCGAGCTCTCCCAGCTCATGCCGCCGATCAGGCCAAGGGTCTTCATGCACCGCTCCATGCCAGGGGCCTCCATTGCAGCACAGAAGGCGCGCGGCTGCCGATCCCGGAAATCTGTAACCACTGCATCCACGGTGGGCTGTATGTTCCGTGCGCTGCGGGCACGCCCTATGCTGGTGCGGTCTTCTGGAGTGGATGTGCGCGATGGCCCTGCATACCTGGTGGTGGTTCCTGGCCACCGTGTTCGTGCTGTGTGGCACCCCGGGGCCGAACATGCTGCATATCCTGGGCCGCAGCGTCGGGCTGGGTTTTCGTGGCAGCGTGCCGGCGATGGCGGGCTGCCTGCTGGCGATGCTGCTGGTGCTGGCCGCGTCCGCGGCGGGCCTGAGCGCGCTGCTGCATTCCTCGCCGATGCTGTTCGAAGTGCTGCGTTACCTGGGCGTGGCCTACCTGGCCTGGCTGGGGCTGAAGGCATGGCGTGACAGCGGCCGCCCGGCGCCGCCGGTGACCGTGGATGCAGGGCTGGCGGTCGCGCCGGCACTCGGCGCATGGACAGTGTTCCGCGGGGGACTACTGGTCGGCCTGAGCAATCCCAAGCTGCTGCTGTTCGCGACGGCGTTCCTGCCGCAGTTCGTCGACCCTTCGCGCGGCCAGGCGCTGCAGTACAGCGTGCTGGTGGCTACCTTCGCCGGCTGCGAGCTGTTCTGGTACGTGATGTATGCGGCCGGCGGCCATGGCCTGCGCCGCTGGCTGGCAAAGCCGTTTGCACGGCGCTGGTTCGAGCGCCTGGTGGGCAGCGTGTTCCTGGCGTTCGCGGTAGCCCTGCTGCGTTTCCGCCCGCGCTGATTCACGCCGCGCACGCGGCCTGTTCACGAGTGCCGCATCGGCCACGGCCTAGCCTGATCATCCAGTACGCAGTCCCCGCGGGGAAAGGTTTGACATGATCAAGTGGGCCATCATTTTCGCCATCATCGGCGTCATCGCAGGCGTGCTCGGCTTCGGCGGCATTGCCGGCGCGGCGGTCGGCATCGCCAAGTTCCTGTTCTGGGCCGGCATCATCATCGCCGTGGTGCTGTTCCTGCTGGGCATGACCGTGGCGAAGAAGGTCAGTTAGTGCGCCGCGCGGCAGCGTGCTCAGTGTGCGCTGCTGCGCGAGAACAGGTTGATCACCAGCACGCCGGCGCAGATCAGCCCGATGCCGATCAGTGCCGGCGCATCCAGGCGCTGCTTGAACACCACCAGCCCGATCACCGAAATCAGCACGATGCCGATACCGGACCAGATGGCGTAGGCGATGCCGGTCGGTATCGACTTCATGGTCACCGACAGCAGGTAGAAGCACAGCCCGTAGCCGACCAGCGCGCCCAGCGTGGGCAGCAGCCGGCTCATGCCGTCGGAGGCCTTGAGCAGCGACGTGGCGATCACTTCCAGCACGATCGCGGCGGCGAGGTAGGCGTAGGGATTCATCGCAGGCTCCGGCTCACAGAGGATCACACAGCTTCAGGGCCTGCTCGGCCATGGCCAGCGCATTGATGCGTTCTTCCTCGTCCAGCGGCCGGCCGTAGGCGGTGGCCCAGTAGCCGTCGGCAACACAGCGCGCCGCATACAGGCGGGGATTGGCGGCTTCCTCCGGGAACTCGGCCAGCATGCGCCGCAGCCAGGCGCCCCACTGCGCAAGCAGCGCAGGTTCAAGCATGTTGCCCAGGGTCAGCCCGATGTCGTTCACCCGTTCCTGCTGCAGCAGGTGGTCGAAGTTGGCGCGCACATAGGCGCGGCTGAAGCAGCCGTACTGCGCACTGCCTGCCATCAGGCCACGTACCTGCGCTTCGAATTCGGCGATGAGCGTGGCGATGGCGGCATCGACCAGCGCCTGCTTGCTGACGAAGTGATGGAACAGCGCGCCTTTGCTGACGCCGGCCGCCTGTGCGATGTCCTGCACGGTCAAGGCCGCAAGTCCCTGCCGTGCGATCACGTCGATGGTGGCCTGCAGCAGCGACTGGCGCACGCTGTCGGGCGCCTTGCGGCGCGAGCGGGAGGAAGATGCGGACATGGCGGAAAGAAACCGACTGGACGGTACGATTGTAACCTAGGCCTGGTGCGGGGCAGCGACTGGCCGGCCGTGGCCGGCAACGCAGATTCAAACGTCGATACGCGCGAAGCGCGGCTGCGGGCCGTGTTCGCCCGGTACCTGCTCGACGAACATCGGGTAGGGGCGCACCCACAGCCCACCTTCGCCATAGAGCGCGCGGTACAGCACCAGCGGCTCCAGCGTTTCGCTGCTGCGGACGATGCCGATCACTTCGTACTCGCCGCCCTTGAAATGGCGGTAGCGGCCCGGTGCGAGGGCGGGCAGCGGACTGAGCTCAGCCATGGTGCGCGCGGTTCACTTGCGCGCCGGACTGGCCGGCTTCGCGCAGTAGGCATCGATCGCTTCGGCGCTATTGGCCAACCCCTGGGCCTGCGCCAGTTCCCACGGCCGCTCGCAGCGCTGGCTGTGTTCGCACCACTGGTAGCCGGCCGAGCCGATGCAGCCATGGGCGTCGCGGTCAGCGCCGACCCTTGGCGTGGCCGGCGAGCTGGCTGCGGCATCGGCACTGGCGGCCGCCTGATGCTGGTTGGCGCACGCGGACAGGACCAGCAGCGCTGGAATCAGAAGAAGCGCTTTCATCGGGCGAACTCCATACCTTGGAGCAACAGTTTCTGCTGGCGCCGTGCTGCCAGCAAGCACTCAATGCATGGCGGCGCGGATCAGTTCTTCGATCAGCACCAGATAGCTGGCCACGAAATAGAACTTGAGCAGCGTCCCGCGCTGCTGCGAGAAGAAGGTGCGCATGTGGAAGGGGCCCCTGTTAGTGACGGTAGTGTGAAGCTGAACCGACTCCGTGACAAGGATCACGGAATGAACAGGCTAAACAGGCTCAGGGATGTGATGGGCGTGGTGTTCTGACACCCGGGCGAGGGTTTTTCGTACTTATCTGATGGGACCGCGCTGATGGGCTGGCTACGGTGACGTCATCAGCAGAGGGTCATGCGCCCCTGCGCCGTTTCCCCACAAGGAGCCTCCCATGGTCATCATCGTCAAGTGCAGTGCCGCACAGTGGTCCCTGCTGGACCCCGCCGCAGGCGTGGCCGAAGCCTTCAGCAGCGGCGCCGCCGCTTTCGACGCCGCGGTTGGCCGGGCCAGCGCCCACCACCGCCGCACCGGCCAGGGCAGCACGGTACGCGTGGAAGCGCTGGGCAACAGCGTGGAAGCCGTGCATTTCGAGGCGCTGCCCGCCAACTCCGCGCCGGTCAGCGGGCTGCATCCGGCGCCAGTGACGTAACGCCAGTCGATTCATCGCGCAGTGCCTGGCTGATGAAACGGCACAGCCACAATGGGTTGACCGTCTTCGCATAGACGTGCCCGACCTGGGCTGGCAGGGCGCGATCCTGCAGCAGGCGCAGGGGTTGCTGGGCCAGGACCAGGATGAGCAGGTCCCTGCGCAGGCAGCAGATCTGGCGCAGCAGCGGCATGCCATCGGTCTGGCCCACGGTGGGCATGCACGGATCGATGACCAGCACCTTGCAATGCGGGTTGGCGATCTGCATCAGAACCTCGGCGGGCGAGCGGGCTTCGCTCAGCGCCTTGCCATCCAGATGGGGCTGGACGCTGCGCACCAGTTCGCGACGGACCCAGGGGTTGGGATCGGCGATGACGAGGGTGGGAGCGAGGGATGACCGGATTTCGTAGGCGCCAGTACCTGACTGGAGAGGTTGAGCGTCAGCAGCTTGAAGCGTGTGCATGGGGCTATGGATTGTCGGGGCCACAGCCTTTGGGCAGCAGGTCGTAGTACGGAATGGGGGTCCAACAGCGCCAGTCGTGGTTGTCTGAGTCCCTGATGAGCATCAGGCTGTTTCTCCAGGTTCCCACGTTGTATCCAGAATCGAGGCGGAGCAGGCAGTCGATTTCCAGATCTCCATCTCCGCGAACTTTCGTTGTGATGGATTCACAGCGTTCACTTTTCTCTGGAAGCCCGAGCGATCTGTTGTCTGAGCCATAGAGATCGCCTCGTTCTGCCAGCCATGCTTCCACTCCCGCCTTGCCGCCGGCCAGTTCCGCGAGGGCGGCCGCCAGTTTGGATCGGGTAGAGAATTTCTTGTACTGCGGGACTGCGATCAGGGACAGGGTCGCGATGATGGCGACGACCACCATGAGTTCGACCAGAGAGAATCCTCGCTGGCTGCGCGCGCGTTTGGGGGCGCTGCCGCAATGCAATCGTTCATTATTCATTGGTTCCTCCATGAGGAAATCAACCTCGAGCTGCGGCTGGCGTGGCTCTTTGATCGCGATCAAATGCGCGGCAGGCGCTGGCCGAGTACGTGTGTTGAAAATCTGCTGATTCGAAGATTCATCAGCGCCCAGTGGAAAGGCGCATGCGACGGGTGCATGCGCCTGTGGTCAGGCCTGGCAACCCTGGGGAAGAAGGCTCTGGTCCTGCACATCGCTCTTGCAGAGCCAGACGCCCTCCGAGTCGCGATCAAGCGTCATGCTTCCCGTGCCAAACGTTGCGTCACTCTTGAGCACACAGGCGATACTCGTAGCTCCATCTGTGGCATCGCTCGTTACCGTAATCCACTCGCAACGGGAACTGGACACGGGCAGGCCGATGGATGCCGCCGATGTGACATCACTGCCCTCAGCCAATAGCGATTCGACGCCGACTTTCCCACCTGCGATCTCGGCGAGCGCACTGGCCAGCTTCGCCTTCGCCGAAAAACGCTGGTACTGCGGCAGCGCGATCATCGCCAGGATGCCGATGATCGCCACCACAACCATGAGTTCAATAAGAGAGAAACCCTTCTGCCGGGAGGCGCGCATGCCTGTGCGCGGTACTGGGACGAATGCGGTATTCATGATAATCCTCTGTGACGTGGGTGATTCATTGCTCATGGCCGCGAAAAGATGCTTCGTGGCGCAGCCCTAGAAAATCACGCATGCCGCGATGGGGATATTCCACAATTCGTAAAATGGAATGGATCAAGTGTCTGGGATTGCTTTTTACGAATAATCAGACGCCGCGCTTTCATTCCGCAGGGCATTGCAGCGGAAATGGATGCAGACCCGGAATGCGCGCATGGCACCGCCACTCGCCGGAAGCGGTACGCGACCACCTGACACTACCGCGCAGGGCGGCCGTTTCGCGCAGCTCGCAGGACAGCACGGCATGTCCCGTATCCGGCAGCGAGGCACGCAGATGGCTGCAGTACGCGGCACTGCCAGGCAAGCCCAGGTGCTGGTCGGTCAAGGTGAGATCGCCTGCGGCGTAACTGGCTTCGACGGTGGTGATGGCACTGCCCAACGCATTGGCCGCATCGCGCAGGCGCACGCGGCTGGCATGGCCGTCCACGGCGGGGGCAAGCAACAGAATCGCGTAGACGGCGACCAGCGCGACGGTAATACCCGTCGCGGCCCAAGGCGGGTAGCGTGATGACACGTCGCGCGCTGTGCGCACTGACGATCCAGCTGGCATGCAGGGATTCCCGATGGTAGGTGTGGTGTGCAGAGCGCACTCGCAGGCCGGGGCCGCTCTCCCCAGAGCAGCCCCGGCGTTTCCATCCCCTGTCTGTCGTTGCCGGGTGTTACAGCGCCAGCGAACTCTCCACGTCCAGCACCATGCGCCGGGCGAGGGCGAGATTGGCCTTCTGCCGGTCCAGTACCACGTAGAAGAACAACCCCTTCTTGGCCGACACCGGGCGCAGCACGTGGTAAGCACGTCCCAGCGTGATCAGGACGTCTTCGATGTTGTCGTTGAGGTTCAGTGCTTCGGCGGTCTTCATTTTGGCGCGCAGCACTTCGGTGTTTCCTGCGGCCGCCAGTTCCATGTCCACGCCCGAGCCGGCTTCACCCAGCAGCATGCCGCTTTCGTAGTCGACCAGGGCAACGGCTTGCGCGCCGTTGATCTGCATGAGTGTGTCCAGGCATTTGTTGATGGCGATATTCATTTCAGTGGTCCGTTGCGGGTGTGAGGGGGTGAACAGCCGTCTGAGCAGTGAGAGAGACATGCATCAGTTCAGACTGTCGGCCAGGGCGCGCACGCACTGCTTGGCATGCCAGAGCACGTTGCCGATGACACAGCGGTGGTCGCAGGCGGTCATCAGCAGGCGCGGTTGCTTTCCGGGAATGGCGAGCATCAGTACCTTGCCATCGGCGGCATCGAGGATCAGCGTGTCGAGCTCACCGAAGTGCAGTTCGCGGCCCAGTGCACTGGCCAGGCCGAGCATCGAACTGGTCATCGCGGCCAGGCGATCGGCGACATGGCCCTGCGGGCCGGCCTGGGCCAGTGCGAAGCCATCGGTGCTGGCAACGACGAGGGCCTGGATGCCGGTGACGTCGCGTACCAGCGCGTCCAGTGGTGAAGTGCGGCCAATGTCATGCATGGGTGACCGCCATGGCGTTGCACTCGATCTGGCTCATCAGCAGATCCATCGCGGTGATGGCCTGTGCCATGTCGCGTGGGTCCAGTGGCAGCGCCGGCAGGTGCGGTGCATGGTCCTGCAACCAGTCCTGCCAGTGCGGCTGTACCGGGTCATCGGTGCTGCCGCATCGGGTGAAGCCGATGACCACCGGCAGGCCCGGTGCGCTGTCCGCGATGGCTCTCAGGTGCTGCCCGGCCAGCGTGCTGTCCACGCCGGCGCTGCCATCGATCAGGACGATCGCACCTTCGGCACCGGCCAGCAGGATCGGCCAGATGTATGAAAAGCGCTCCTGCCCGGGCGATCCATACAGGCGCAGGCGGTCACCGCCAGGCAGGTCGATGTCGCCATAGTCCATCGCCACGGTGGTGTACTGCTTGCCCACGGCGGGGTCGGTATTGCGGGCCTCGGTCACCACGGCCTTGCCCCGGGTCAGCGTCTGTACCAGGGTGGACTTGCCCGCGCCGAGGGGGCCCATCACTACGATCTTGTGCTCACGCACGGTCTGCACTCCAGCGGATGCGAAGTTGTCGCCACAGGTTGACGAGGCCGTCGGTGGGCGAGGGGCGCACGGGCGCATCCTCACCCACGACGGGGAAGGCGTAGGCAGTGAGGAACGCCGCGTTGAAGAACGACTGCACGCTTCGGCGTGGCAGGTCGAGGATGGCGCAGCACGCCTGCACGGATGCGCCCTGCTTGATCAGCAGCGCACACAGCCGGAAGTGATCGGGACGATGGGCCAGGATGCGGAAGTCCGGCCAGCGTCGAAGGCGCAGCTTGGTGCCGTCATGCAGGGGCTGCATCGGCGTGCCATGCCCGGCAGTGGCCAGGGCGATGTTCCACAGCGTCAGGCGCAGCGGAATGTTGCTGGAAACCGTCGCACGCTGCACGAACACATCCTGCGTCACTGGCACCAGGCTGAGCGCAGGGTCTGCATCGGCCAGCAGCTTCTGCAACAGCGTCAGCGTGATCGGCGCGGGTGCAGTGGTCATCATCCGATCGTTCCTGGCATCCAGCCAGCACACGGTGGCGCCGTCATGGATGATCGCGGCATGGGCCGGACGCCGTTGCAGCGGGCCGTCGCTTGCCAGGTGCAGGCGCAACTGCTGTACGAACGGCAATGCGGCGGTTGGCAGGGCTGCCGGCGCCAGCGGTTCTGCTGCAAAGGGCTCTTGCAGATCCTCAAAAGGTCGACGACGGAAACGGACCATGGGGTGTCCAGTGCAGCGAGTGATCGGAGGTGACTATGTAAGCGGCACTCCCGGTTTTCTGGAATGAAACTATTGGGAAAATTGCAGTGCCGTCCGTGTTTATGCAGCTCGCTGCAACTAATGGAACTGGCCGGTTGATGCTGTTGCGATGACATCAATTGCAGTGAGTGATTGTTAAGTTGACGTGGCCCGGAATGATTACTAGCGTCTTCGCTGCGCACTGCGGCGTGACTATTGACGGGTAATCAGCATGCTCACTCGAATTGCCATTGCGGATGATCATCCACTGGTCCTGCTTGGCACGCGCATCGTGATCGAGGCCGGTGGTCGCCACCGCGTGGTGGCCGAGGCGCGATGTGCGGAAAGCCTGCTGGCGGCGCTGGCCGAAGAACCGGTGGATCTGGTAGTGACTGATTTTTCGATGCCTGATGGCGGCCGCTCGGACGGCCAGGCGATGCTGCAGGCATTGCGTCGCAATTACCCCAAGGTGCCGGTGATCCTGGCCACCATGGTCACCAATGCCACCACCTTGAACATGGCCATGCGCACCGGAGTGCGTGGGCTGGTGTGCAAGGGCAGTGGCGTGGATGGCATCCGCAGGGCGGTCGATACCGTGTTGAGCGGAGGGATCTACCTGGACCCCGAACTGGCGCACTGCCTGCAGGATGCCGGGCGCGAGCGATCGCTGTCGGTGCTGTCACCGAAGGAACTGGAGGTCCTGCGGCTTTACGTGTCAGGGCCTTCGATCACCGAGATCGCCGCGCAGTTGCGGCGCACGGTCAGTACCATCAGCCGGCAACGCATTTCCGCGATGAGGAAACTGGGCATCAGCAACGACGCCGAGCTGTTCGCGTATGCGTTCGAGGAACGGCTGGGCAATGCCGGTGGCATGGGCAACGGGGCCGAGAACGGCGGTCCATGAGGCCACGTCGGTCCAGTCAGGTCCGGTTGGGTTGTTTGAATGGGGGAAAAACTGCCGTTACGTTTCCCACTGTGCGGCGCGCCGCGAATCCCGGATGCTTGCGCCATCGTATTCATCTGGAGATCTCGATGGGCAAGGCACTCAGCTGGCGCACTCTGGCCTGCACCCTGCTGCCAATGCTGGCGGCCGCAGGCGGCGCCCAGGCGCAGAGCTATGGCTACGGCTATGACGATGACCGTTATGGCAGCCGTGAGGGCGGCGGCATCGTGCGCTGCGAATCGATCAAGAACCGCAGCAACGAGTGCCGCCTGGAAGGCCGGGCGCGGATGATCCGCCAGCTGTCCGGATCGCCCTGCGTGGAAGGCGAGACCTGGGGCCAATCGCGCAATGGTGTATGGGTCACCCAGGGCTGCCGTGCCGAGTTCGTCGGCGAGTACCGGCGGGGCGGCTGGGGCGGCGGCCGAGGCAACGGCTGGGGCAACAATGGCAATGGTTGGGGCGGCGGTGAGGTGATCGCCTGCCATTCCAATGGGCATCGCCAGGAGTACTGCGATGCGCGTATCCGTCGTGGCGTGCGCCTGGTCCGCCAGGATTCGCGCAGCGCGTGCATTGAAGGCCAGACCTGGGGTTGGGATCGCCGTGGCATCTGGGTGAGCGACGGCTGCCGCGCCCAGTTCCAGGTGAATTGAGCGTTCCTCTCGAAAATCAGAATAATCTGATACAGCTCACATTTTGAACGTCGTATCGTCTGCGATCAGGGGCACCTCCGCGTGCTCCTGATTCGTCGCGACAAGGCTCGCCGCAATCGGCATGCCCGTCCCGCCCCCGTCGATACGCTGTCTCAAGGAGTGAGCCGCATGTTGATCCGCCTGCAATGCGAGCAGCGCCAGTGGCGCGTGCTGCACCCGGATCGGCCGGAGCCGATCGATTTCCGCGACGGTGCCCGCGCCTTCGATTTTGCTGAAACCCTCGCACGCCTGCACTTCGTCGACACCGGGCAGCGCGCAGCCGTGCGCGTGGAGGCCAGTGGCGCCTTTGTGGAAGCGGTCAGCTACGGCTGAGCGCGGGGCGCGCCGGATCGTTTTTCCCGGGGGCTGTCATCCACGCATGGCGTGGATTGTTCTCTGCTCCACAATGGATCCACGCCATGCGTGGATCCATCGGGCCTGCAGCGGCCTCAGCCTGCCGCGCTGAGCGGCGGGCTGCCCACGGCCAGCTGCGGCCAGCGCTTCAGCACCGCGGCGCGGATGCCCGCCGCGTCGATGCCGGCTTCGGCCAGCAGGTCCTCGCGGCTGGCGTGGTGCTGGTAGCTGTCGGGCAGGCCAAGGTGCAGGATCGGGCGCAGTACGCCTTCGGCATTGAGCAGTTCGCCAACGCCGGAACCGGCGCCGCCGGCCACCACGTTGTCCTCGATCGTGACCAGGCCTTCGTGCCCGGCGGCCATGGACAGTACCAGTTCGCGGTCCAGCGGCTTGATGAAGCGCATGTTGACCACGCTCAGGCCCAGCTCGCGGCCGACCTGTTCGGCGGCGGCCACGGTGCTGCCGAAGGCGAGCAGGGCGATACGGCTTCCCTGCAGGCGCAGCTCGCCCTTGCCGATCGGCAGCGTGGACAGGTCGGTACCGGCGGCAACGCCGGTGCCGGTACCGCGCGGATAGCGCACCGCGGCCGGCCCCGGATGCTGCAGGCCGGTGCTGAGCATCTGCCGGCATTCGGCTTCGTTGGACGGTGCCATCACCACCAGGTTCGGCACGCAGCGCAGGAAGCTCAGGTCGAGGTTGCCGGCATGGGTCGCGCCATCCGGGCCGACCACGCCGGCACGGTCGATCGCGAACAGCACGTCCAGGTCCTGGATCGCCACGTCATGCACCAGCTGGTCGTACGCGCGCTGCAGGAAGGTCGAATAGATCGCCACCACCGGCTTGCCGCCCTGGGTGGCCATGCCGGCAGCGAGGGTGACCGCGTGCTGTTCGGCGATGGCCACGTCGAAATAGCGCTGCGGGTATTCCTTGCTGAAGCGCACCAGGCCCGAGCCTTCGCGCATCGCCGGGGTGATGCCGAACAGGCGCGGTTCGGCGGCGGCGGCGTCGCACAGCCAGTCGCTGAACACATCGGTGTAGGTCGGCTTCTTGGCCCCGGACTTGGCCACCAGGCCCTTGTCCGGATCGAACGGGCCAACCGCGTGGTAACCGATCTGGTCGCCCTCGGCCGGCTCGTAGCCCTTGCCCTTGGTGGTCATCACGTGCAGCAGCTTCGGGCCCTTGGAGGCGCGCAGCGTCTTCAGCGTGGACAGCAGCGCCGGCATGTCGTGGCCATCGATCGGGCCGGTGTAGTGGAAGCCCATTTCCTCGAACATCGTGGACGGCACGAACATGCCTTTCCAGTGCTCTTCCCAGCGCTTCACGAAGCGGGCCGGGTTGTTCTTCTTGTCGCCGAGGATCTTCTTGCCGCCCTCGCGCAGTGCGTTGAGAGTGCGGCTGCCGGTGGCGCGGCCGAGCATCTTGGTCAGGCCGCCGACCGCCTCGGAGATCGACATGTTGTTGTCGTTGAGGATCACCAGCAGGTTCGGCTCCGGTTCCATGCCACCAGCGTGCATCAGCGCCTCGAAGGCCATGCCGGCAGTCATCGCGCCGTCACCGATCACCGCCACCACCTTGCGGTCGTCGCCTTCGGACTGGCGGGCGATGGCCATGCCGAGCGCGGCCGAGATCGAGGTCGAGGAGTGGCCGACGCCGAAGGTGTCGTATTCGCTCTCTTCGCGCTTCGGGAACGGGGCGACGCCGTCCTTCTGCTTGACAGTGTGGATCTCGTCGCGGCGACCGGTGAGGATCTTGTGCGGGTAGGTCTGGTGACCGACGTCCCAGACCAGCTGGTCCTGCGGCGTCTGGTACAGGTAGTGCAGGGCCACGGTGAGTTCGATCACGCCCAGGCCGGCAGCGAAATGGCCGCCGCTCTTGCCGACCGATTCGATCAGGTAGGCACGCAGCTCGTCGGCGACCGCCGTCAATTCGGATTCGTCGAACGTGCGCAGGTCATCCGGTGTCTGGATGCGCGCGAGGCGGGGATAGCGGGCAGAGTCGATCATCGTGTTCGCACTTTTTCTGAACGCCCATTTTCGCCCTCAAACGGGGGTGGGGCAAGCAAACGCCGCCGCCCGTGACAGGACGGTGAGGGTTGCATTTTCGGCCGTTCAGGTGCTCAGTTTCGATCGCTTCGGCAATTGCGCCTTCAGGAAGGCCATCTGGTCGGCCAGGATGTTGCGGTTGGACAGGATCAGGTGCTCGATCCAGCTGGGCCGGTAGGGCACGGCCAGCAGGGGCATTCCAGCCTGCTGCGGGGTGCGGTCGCTCTTGCGCGAGTTGCAGTGGAAGCAGGCGGTGACCACGTTTTCCCAGCAGTCCAGGCCGCCCTTGGACAGCGGCATGACGTGGTCGCGGGTGAGGGTGGGGCGGTTGAACTGCTGGCCGCAGTACATGCACAGGTGCGCATCGCGGGCGAACAGGGCCGGGTTGGTCAGGTTCGGCGTGGGGTCGATCGCGCGGGAGCGGGCGTGGCCGCGGGCGGCGATGATCGGGTGCAGGTCCATGCCGCTCTGCAGGCCGCTGAAGCGGTTGGTGCCGCCGTGGATGTGCAGGCAGGGATCGCCCAGCGTCCAGGCCACGGCTTCACGGGCGTAGAGGCAGGCCGCGTCCTGCCAGGTGATCCAGTCCAGTACGCGTCCGTGGGCATCCAGCGAGAGCAGCCGGACCGAACCGGGGCGATGCAGCGGGGTGACGTTGGGCGATGCCTCGGCGCCCGGAGCAGAAATCGGAGCTCCGGCTTCGATCAGACCCAAGCGTGTAGTGTCTGTCTCCATCGGGAGAACAGCTTATACCTGAATTGTTGCGTTTTGGGTATCGCCACTTGGGCGATACCCAGAACGCAACAATTCAGGTCCGCGCATTCCTCCTAATCCCCGCGCCGTTGGCGCGCCCCCTTTGACAAAAGGGGGCTTTTCTCCAGAGGGATTCCGGTGGTTTTCATCCACGCATGGCGTGGATCCAGCGTGTCGACCAAGGTCGACACCTACCCACAGCAGCAGATATCTGTCAGAGGCGGGGCGGTGTGGGTTGGCAGGACCGTTGGCGCCATGGATGGCGCCATCGAGCCCCCAGGGACGGGTTTAC
>NZ_JAPTFX010000033.1:0-36175 GCF_030985895.1 Stenotrophomonas sp. Sm6012
CCGCTGGCCGGCAACGGCATCACCCACACATCCGCGGTTTACCGGCCAGCGGCCGGCACTACCAGTAAAGAAAAACGCCGCCTTGGGGCGGCGTTTTCCGTTCTGCTTACTTGCCGCCCAACCGCTCCCACAGGAAGCTGTAGGCCAGCGCCGACATATGCGCGGCCTGCGCGTTGTTGGCTGCGCCGCCGTGACCGCCTTCAATGTTCTCGTAGTAGGTCACGTCCTTGCCGGCGTCGATCATCTTCGCCGCCATCTTGCGGGCATGGCCCGGGTGCACGCGGTCATCGCGGGTGGAGGTGGTGAACAGCACCGGCGGGTAGTTCTTCTTCGCGTCGAACAGGTGGTACGGCGAGAAGGTCTTGATGAACTCCCAGTCACTGGTGTCCGGGTTGCCGTACTCGGCCATCCATGAGGCGCCCGCCAGCAGATGGCTGTAGCGCTTCATGTCCAGCAGCGGCACCTGCACCACCACCGCACCGAACAGTTCCGGGTACTGGGTCAGCATGTTGCCGGTCAGCAGGCCGCCGTTGCTGCCGCCCTGCACGCCCAGGTGCTTGGCGGTGGTGATCTTGCGCTTGACCAGGTCACGTGCCACCGCAGCCATGTCTTCATAGGCCTTGTGGCGGTTCTGCTTCAGCGCCGCCTGGTGCCAGCGCGGGCCGTACTCGCCACCGCCGCGGATGTTGGCGACCACGTACACGCCGCCCTTCTCCAGCCAGGCGCGGCCCATGCCACCGGAGTAGCTCGGGGTCAGCGAGATCTCGAAGCCACCGTAGCCGTACAGCAGGGTCGGATTGGAGCCATCCAGCTTCATCGCCTTGTCGTGCACCACGAAGTACGGCACGCGGGTGCCGTCCTTGCTGGTGGCGAAGTGCTGCTCGATCACCTTGCCCTTGGCATCGAAGAAGGCCGGCATGGTCTTCAGCGTTTCCGGCGGCTGGCCGATCTCGGCCAGGGCCAGCGTGGTCGGGGTCAGGTAGTCGGTGGCGGTCAGCCACACCGCGTCACTGTCGTTGCTGTCCACGGCGGACACGCCCAGCGTGCCGAAGGCCGGCGCACCGACGAAGCGGCTGGTCTGCCAGCCATCGGCGCCCGGAGTCAGCACCGACAGGCGGTTCTTGACGTCGTCCAGCACGTTCAGCACCAGGTGGCTCTTGGTCCAGGTGGCACTGGCCAGCGAGGTGGTCGCGGTCGGGGTGAACAGCACCTCGAAGTCACGCTTGCCGGCCAGGAAGTCGTCCAGCCGGGTCGCCAGCAGCGAACCGGACGCATAGGTCTTGCCACCCACGGTCCACGGATCGCGCAGCTCCAGGGTCAGCCACTGCTTGTGCAGGCCTTTCTCGGCCGAGTTCGGCGCGTCGATCTTGGTCAGCGTGCCGTCGTCGCCACGCAGGTAGATCTCGTTGTTGTAGAACGCCAGCGTGCGGCTGACCAGGTTGCGCTCGAAGCCCGGGGTGTCATCGTGCATCGCCGCGATGTACATGTCTTCCGGCTTGCCTTCGTACACCACGCTGGCCGAGGCCATCGGCGTGCCGCGCTTCCACAGCTTGGCCACGCGCGGATAGCCGGACGTGGTCATGGTACCGGCACCGAAGTCGGTGTAGACGAACACGGTGTCGCGGTCGATCCAGTTCAGGCCACCCTTCGACTCCGGACGGAAGAAGCCGTCCTTGATCCAGGCCTTGTTGGCCAGGTCGAACTCGCGGGTGACGTCGGCATCGGCGCCGCCGCGCGACAGCGCGATCAGGCAGCGGCTGTAGTCCGGGCGCAGGCAGTCGGCGCCGTGCCAGACCCAGTTCTCGCCCTCGGCCTTGTTCAGCGCGTCCAGGTCGAGCACGGTCTCCCACTGCGGCGAGGCCTTGCGGTACTCGGCCAGCGTGGTGCGCCGCCACAGGCCGCGCTCGTGCTGCTGGTCCTTCCAGAAGTTGTAGTAGTAGTCGCCGATCTTCTGCACGCCGGGGATCTTGGCATCGGAGTCGAGCACCTCGCGGATGCTGGTCTCCATCTGCTTGAAGGCCGGGGTCTGCGCCAGGCGCGCCTCGGACTTGGCGTTCTGTTCCTTGACCCAGGACAGCGGCTTGTCGCCGGTGACGTCCTCCAGCCAGGCGTAGCGATCGGTGTCTTCAGCGGCCACGGCGGTCCCCACCGAGGCAGCGGTCATCATGCCGGCCAGCAGGCAGGCGGAAGCGAGTCGTGACATTGCAGCTCCAGGCAGTCATAAGCCGTGGAACGCTAGCACGGAATGTCGCGGTCGCCCCCGTGTCGAAGGTCAGGCCGTGGCCGCCGGGCGGCGTCGACCGCGCGCAGCCGAAGCCGGACGGCGCCGCGCCTGTCCACCGGTACGACGTGCCAGCCGCAGCCATGACAGGCGCGGCAGCGGGAAACGCAGCAGTGCCCACCACGCCACCAGCGGCATGCCGACCAGCCACATCGGCAGCCAGCCCAGCCAGGCGCTGCTGCCGCGCGCGGCCGGCCAGACCAGCACCAGCGCCACGCCGGCCAGCGCCACCTGCTGCACGCCGCGCAGCAGGCGTGGATCGGCGCGCTCGAAGATGACGCGTTCAGTTGCAGGGCGACGGACGGAACGTACGTTCATGGGGCTTCTCCGGTGGACAATGCAACACAGCGTGGGCAAGGGCCTTCTCACGGACTGCGACACCATTGACGGATCGCGTGCACACAGTCGACCATGCGCGTGCAAGCCCACTGGAGCCCGCTCCCGCATGACTTCGATCCGCCCGTTCTGCGCCGTGCTGCTGGCCCTGTCGCTGGCGGGCCCCGCCGTGGCCGCCAGTGAGCCGCCATCGTCCCGCGCCACCGACGCGGCCGCTCTGGACGCGCCGATCGACCTGAAGCGCTTCATGGGCACCTGGTACGTGATCGGCCGCGTGCCGAACTTCATCGAACGCGGGCATGTCGCCAGCGTCAACGAGTACGAGCTTCGCGACGCGCACAAGGTCGGCATCACCTACCGCTACCGGGACGGCTTCGGCGAACCGCTGCAGGAAGTGCGCGCACGTGCCAGTGTCGATCCGGACAGCGGCAACCACGGCTGGCGTACCTGGTTCTACCGTGTCGTGCCGACCCATTCGCGTGTGCTGGAAGTGGCCCCGGACTATTCCTGGGCGCTGATCGGTTACCCGGGTCGCGAGATGGCCTGGATCTTCGCGCGCAAGCCGGACATGGACAAAGCCCTGTACAAGGAGCTGGCCGAGCGCCTGCGCGACGAGTACGGCGTGAATACCGACAAGCTCAAGCGCGTGCCGCAGCATCCAGACCAGGTCGGCAAGCTGGGCTACGAAGTACCGAACGTGCGCTGATCGGATCGTGGCTGCGGAGCCGGGTCCGTGCGACCGGCTTCACGCCGCGCGTGGCTGCACCCGGCGTTCGATTTCGCTGCGTGTTGGCAAGGTCTTCAGATCGTAGGCCGCCTGCATCGCGAGCCAGGACGCGGCATCCCCACCGAAATGCCGCGCCAGCCGCGCCGCTGTATCCGCCGAAATGCTGCGTTGGCCGTGCACGATGGCGTGCAGTCGCGTTGCGGGCACATCCAAGGCCTTCGCCAGCGCATTCACGCTCAGCGCCAGGGGCAGCAGGAACTCTTCGCGCAGGATCTCGCCAGGATGGATGGCGCGCATGCCGTTGTGGGGACGCTTCATGGCGGGCACCTCAGTGATAGTCAACAATTTCTACGGCGTCGGCGCCGCTGTCGGTCCAGGTAAAGCAGAGCCGCCACTGATCGTTGATACGAAGGCTGTATTGCCCTCTCCGATCGCCTGACAGCGCCTCGAGGCGGTTCCCGGGCGGGCTGCGGAGGAAGGCCAACGTCTGTGCCGAATCGAGCAGTTGCAATTTGCGTTCTGCCACGCGCCGGATTGGACGCCAGGCACGGGGGCAGGTTCCGGCGCGGGTCTGCTTGCAGCGGAATGAACGGATCATTCCGTTCAACGTATTACGTTGAACGGAACATACCAAGGAAGGCGCTGTGCTGCCAGTCCCAGTCTGGCGATATCGATTCCTGATGGGCGTGGCGGCTTCCAGAGTCCCGCGCTATGACAAGCCCAATATCGACGTTCTGCAGGTTGCCGGCCAGCGGCCGGCACTACCCGGACGATGCCGGGCGTCTCCCGGCCCCCCGTTACTTGCGGCTGTAATGCGCGACCAGGCGGTCGCCGAGCATCTGCAGCAGCTGCACCAGCACCAGCAGCAGGACCACGGTGACCAGGGCCACGTCGGTGTGCGACCGCTGGTAGCCGTCGCGGAAGGCCAGGTCGCCCAGGCCACCGGAACCGATCGCACCGCCCATCGCGGTGAAACCGATCAGGGCCACGGTGGTGACCGTCGCACCGGCGATCAGGCCAGGGCGCGCCTCCGGCAGCAGCACGCGGGTGACCAGCTGCCAGGTGGTGGCGCCCATCGCCTGGGTCGCTTCGATCACGCCGCGGTCAACCTCGCGCAGCGCGGTCTCGACCAGGCGCGCATAGAACGGCGCAGCACCAATGACCAGCGGCACGATCGCGCCGCGCACGCCCAGCGAGGTGCCCATCAGGAACAGGGTGACCGGGATCAGCACGATCATCAGGATGATGAAAGGCACCGAACGCAACAGGTTCACCACCAGCGCCAGCACGCCATAGGCCAGCGGCCGGCGCTTCATCTGCGGCGCACCGAACAGGTACAGCAGCACGCCCAGCGGCAGGCCGATGGCCAGGGTCAGCGGCAGCGAACCGAGCAGCATCAGCAGGGTATCAAGGGTGGCCTGGCCGATATCGGCCCACTTGCCCGCATCCAGGTGGCGGAAAAAGCCGCCGGCAGTGGCGATGATCATCGACGCAGTTCCTCAACGTGCACGCCGGCGGCCACGAACGCGGCCTGCGCGGCGGACTGGTCACCGCCCACCAGGGCGACCACCAGCTGGCCATACGGGGTGTCCTTGATCCGGTCGATGCGGCCGGACAGGATGTTGTAATCGACGCCGGTCTCGCGCGCGACGCTGCCCAGCAAGGGCTCGTAGGTGTCGCCGCCGAGGAAGGTCAAGCGCACGATGCGGCCACCGACGGCGTCGAAATCACGGTGCAGCGCGCCTTCGTCGACATGCTCAGATTCACTGACGAATCGGCGCGTGGTCGGGTGCTGCGGGTGCAGGAACACCCGGGTGACCGGTCCGGTCTCGACCATCTGCCCGGCATCGAGCACGGCGACGCGATCGCAGACGCGACGGATCACGTCCATCTCGTGGGTGATCAGCACGATGGTCAGGCCCAGCTCGCGGTTGATCTTCGACAGCAGCGACAGCACCGAGGCGGTGGTCTGCGGGTCGAGCGCGCTGGTGGCTTCGTCGCACAGCAGGATCTGCGGGCGCGTCGCCAGCGCGCGGGCGATGCCGACGCGCTGCTTCTGGCCACCGGACAGCTGCGCCGGGTACTTCTGCGCATGGGCCTCCAGGCCCACCGTCTGCAACAGCTCGGCCACGCGCGCGTCGATCTCCGCCTTCGGCGTGCCGGCCAGCTCCAGCGGGAAGGCGACATTGCCGGCCACCGTGCGCGACGACAGCAGGTTGAAGTGCTGGAAGATCATGCCGATGCGCCGGCGCAGCGCGCGCAGGCCGTCCGCGTCCAGTGCGGTGACGTCCTCGCCACCGATCAGCAACCGGCCGCCGCTGGGTTCTTCCAGACGGTTGATCATGCGGATCAGGGTCGACTTGCCCGCGCCGGAATGGCCGATGATGCCGAAGACCTCACCGGCCTCGATGGTCAGGTCCAGCGGTTGCAGCGCGCTGACTTCGCGGCCGGCAACGGCATAGGATTTGTGCAGGCGCTGGAACTCGATCACGGGCGTGGCTCACCGGCTGGGTGACGGAAGGGGGCGTGCAGCCTACCAGCGCCGGCGCTCACGCGCCCGCGCCATAAGCCGGAATGTTATTCCTTTTGGTTCTAAGGCGCCCGTGAAGCCTCGCACCCGGTCGTGCCGCCCGCTGGCCGGCAACCGCAGCGGATCCCTCCAGCGTGAGGAGTTGCCGGCCAGCAGCCCGCACTACCCCCCTCGGGATCAGGGATGATCCAGCGGCTTCGGCGGCTCCTGCCGGTTCACCCGCTCACGGTGCAGCAGGTATAGGCCGGAAGCGACAATAATCGCCGCGCCCACCCAGGTGTAGCCGTCCGGCAGCTGGCCCCAGAAGGCCAGATCCCAGCCGATCACCCAGACCAGGCCGCTGTACTCCAGCGGCGCGATCATCGAGGCTTCGCCCAGCTGGAAGGCCTTGGTCAAGGCGATCTGGCCCAGTGCCCCGGCCAGGCCCATGCCGGCGATCAGCGGCGCGTGCGCCAATTGCAGCGGCACCCAGCCGGGAAGGGCCAGCAGGCCGGCGCCGACGGCCATGATCACCAGGAACCAGACCACCATCGACTGCGAGGTGTCGGTGCGGGTCAGCAGGCTGACCGTGATCGCGGCCACGGCGTAGGCGGTGGCCGCGGCCAGCACCATCAACCCAGGCACCGAAATGAAGCCGTCCACGCCCGGCCGCAGCACCACCAGCACGCCGACCAGGCCGATGCCGATGGCGACCCAGCGCCGCGGCCCGACCCGCTCACCCAGCAGCGGCACCGACAGTGCCGCGATCAGCAGCGGGGCGACGAAATAGATGGTGTAGGCGGTGGACAGCGGCAGGTCGCGCAGGGCGAACACGAAGCAGCCGATCATCGCCATGCCCAGTGCGCCGCGCAGCAGGTGCAGGCCCCAGCGTCGCGGTACCAGCGACCGCGGGCCGGCGCTGACCAGCACCCAGACCAGCACGAATGGCAATGAGGCCGCGCCGCGCAGGAAGGTCACTTCCAGCGTCGGATAGCTGGCCGACAGCTGCTTCATGCCAGCGTCCATCAGCGAGAAACAGGCGACTGCCGCGACCATCCAGGCCACCGCGCGCGAGGGGGAGCGTTGCACGTTCATGGCCCATTATCGCCGACCGCGCCGTTCCGTAGAGTCGAGCTTGCTCGACTGCTCTTCACAAAGCAGTCGAGCAAGCTCGACTCTACAAAAAGCTGGCAGGCCGGCACGATAGAATGGCCCTCACTGAATCCTGCGGAGCCGCGCCCATGCCTTCCTTCGACGTCGTGTCCGAAGTCGACACCCACGAATTGACCAACGCCATCGACCAGGCCAACCGTGAGCTGGCCACCCGTTTCGACTTCAAGGGAGTGGACGCGAAGTTCGAACGCGATGGCGATGTCATCAACCAGACCGCGCCGACCGAGTTCCAGCTCAAGCAGATGAACGACATCCTGCGCGCCCGCCTGGCCGCGCGCGGCATCGACGTGCTCAGCCTGGAGTTCGGCGACATCGAGACCAACCTGGCCCAGGCCCGGCAGAAGATCACCGTCAAGCAGGGCATCGAGCAGAAGATCGCCAAGAAGATCGCCGCTGCACTGAAGGACGCCAAGCTGAAGGTGGAAAGCCAGATCAACGGCGACAAGCTGCGCGTGCAGGGCAAGAAGCGCGATGACCTGCAGGACGCCATTGCCGTGCTCAAGGCCGGCAAGTTCGAGCTGCCGCTGCAGTTCAACAACTTCCGCGACTGAGGCATGCGCCGGGCGTGACCCGGCGCCGCCACCGGCAGGTACGACGGCGCGTTGCCGGCGACGCGCCTACAATGGCCGCCCCGCCAGCCGACGTGCCCGCCATGACCGATTCCCACCTGCCCACCGATGATCCGATCGCCGCCACCCGCCTGTGGCTGGAGCGCATCGTGATCGGCCTGAACCTGTGCCCGTTCGCCAAGGCGGTGTACGTGAAGGACCAGGTCCGCATCGTGCTGAGTGACGCCACCACGCCCGAGGCGCTGGTCGAACAACTGGCCGAAGAGCTGGTGCTGCTCCGCGATACCCCGGCCGAGCAGATCGACACCACGCTGATCGTGCATCCGCAGGTGCTGACCGATTTCCTCGACTACAACGACTTCCTCGACAACGCCGACGCCGCGATCGAGGCGCTGGACCTGCAGGGCATCCTGCAGGTGGCCAGCTTCCACCCGGACTATCAGTTCGACGGCGTGGCCGCGGACGACGCCAGCAACTACACCAACCGGGCGCCCTTCCCCACCCTGCACCTGCTGCGCGAAGACAGCGTGGCGCGCGCGGTGGATGTCTATCCGGACCCGGACGTGATCGTCGAGCGCAACATCCAGACCCTGGACCGCATCGGTGTGGACGGCTGGCATCGCCGCCTGCGCGGCGAAGACCTGTCATGAGCACGGTGCCGCCGATCGCGGCGTGGCCGGTGGCACCGCTGCAGGGCAAGGTGGTGCTGGTCACCGGCGGCGCCAACGGCATCGGCCGTGGCGTCGCCCAGGCCGTGCTCGGCGCCGGCGGACGCGTGCTGATCGGCGACCTGGACGTGGAGGCCGGGGAGGCGTGTCTGGCGGAATGGCAGCGCGGTGATGATGCCGCGTTCCAGCGCCTGGACATCACCGACGAAGCCAGCGTGCGCGACTTCGTCGCGGTGGCCCTGCAGCGGTTCGGCCGTATCGACGGACTGGTCAACAACGCCGGCATCGCCGGCCCGCATGGCACATTGCTGCAGGACATGGCGTGGGAGGAATGGCAGCGCCGCCTGTCGTCACTGCACGGTGCCTTCCTGTGCAGCAAGCACGCGCTGCCGGCACTCTCGGCCCGCACTGAGGGCGCGATCATCAACATCGCCTCCACCCGCGCCTGGCAGTCCGAAGCGCACAGCGAGGCCTATGCGGCGGCCAAGGGCGGGCTGGTCGCCTTCACCCACGCGTTGGCGATCAGCAGCGGCCCGGCGGTGCGGGTCAACAGCATCAGCCCCGGCTGGATCGGCACCACGGCCTGGCAGGCGCCCTCGCGGCGCCACCAGCCCGACTACTCGGCCACCGATCACGCCCAGCACCCGGTCGGCCGTGTCGGCCGCCCCGAGGACATCGGCGCGCTGGCGGTGTATCTGCTGTCGTCGCTGTCCGGCTTCACCACCGGCCAGGACTTCATCGTCGACGGCGGCATGAGCCGGAAGATGATCTACGCCGAATAGAGCACCGCTCTTCGGTGGGTGCGGACCTTGGTCCGCACTATTGCCAGAAGGTGCCAACCAAGGTTGGCACCCACCACAACGGTTTACGCCATGCCCGAATGGCGCAGCAGCGCGTCGATCTGCGGCGCGCGGCCACGGAAGGCCTTGAAGTTCTCCGCAGCCGGACGGCTGCCGCCGCGCGACAGGATTTCATCGCGGAAGCGCGCACCGGTTTCAGCCAGTGCCTGCGGTGCTTCCTCGAACGCGGCGTAGGCATCGGCGCTGAGCACCTCAGCCCACTTGTAGCTGTAGTAACCCGCCGCATAGCCACCGGCAAAAATGTGGCTGAACTGGTGCGGGAAGCGGTTCCAGACCGGCGGATGGTTCACCGCCACGTCCGCACGCACGCGGTCCAGCAGTGCCAGCACGCTGTCCTGCGCCGGTTCGAACTGGCTGTGCAGCAGCATGTCGAACAGGCCGAATTCCAGCTGGCGCACGGTGGCCATGCCGCTGTGGAAATTGCGCGCGGCCAGCATGCGCTCGTACAGCGCACGCGGCAGCGGCTCGCCGCTTTCGACGTGCGCGGTCATGGCCTGCAGGTGGCCCCATTCCCAGCAGAAGTTCTCCATGAACTGGCTGGGCAGTTCCACCGCATCCCATTCCACGCCATTGATGCCGGCCACGCCCAGTTCACCGATGCGGGTCAACAGCTGGTGCAGGCCATGGCCCATTTCATGGAACAGCGTGGTCACTTCGTTGTGGCTGAAGGTAGCCGGCTTGCCATTGGCACCGCGACCAAAGTTGCACACCAGGTAGACCAGCGGCGTCTGCACGCTGCCGTCGGCACGCACGCGACGGTTGCGGCAATCATCCATCCACGCGCCACCGCGCTTGCCTTCGCGCGCATACAGGTCCAGGTAGAACTGGCCGACCAGCGCGCCCTGCGCATCGACCAGGCGGAAGAAACGCACATCCTCATGCCACACCGGCGCGCTGTCTTCCTTCACGCGCAGGCCATACAGCTGCTCGATCACCGAGAACAGGCCGCCCAGTACCTTCGGTTCGGTGAAGTACTGCTTCACGTCCTGCTCGGAATAGCTGTAGCGCGCCTGCTTCAGGCGATCGGCGGCGAACGCCAGGTCCCAGGCCTGCAGGCTGTCGATGCCCAGCTGTTCTCGCGCGAACTGCTCCAGCTCGGCGCGATCCTTGGCCGCGAACGGCTTGGCACGCGCGGCCAGGTCACGCAGGAAACCCAGCACCTCGGCCGGGTCCTGCGCCATCTTGGTCGCTACCGAATAATCGCCGTAGGAAGCGAAGCCGAGCAGCGCGGCCAGCTCCGTACGCAGGGCCAGGATGCGGTCGATGTTGCCGCTGTTGTCCAGCGCGTCGTCGCCGAACTCGGACGCACGCTGCGCACTGGCGCGATACAGGATCTCGCGCAGGTCACGGTCTTCGGCCCAGGTCTGCACCGGCAGGTAGCACGGCATCTGCAGGGTCAGCTTCCAGCCCTGCTTTCCGTCCTTTTCCGCCGCAGCGTGCGCGGCGGCCTTCACGTCCTCCGGCAGGCCGGCCAGGCGCGCTTCATCCTCGATGATCAGCGACCACGCATCGGTGGCGTCGAGCACATTCTGCGAGAACTTCGCCGACAGCGCCGACAGCTCTTCCTTGATCGCAGCAAAGCGCTGCTGCGCCTCGGGCGCCAGCTCGGCACCGCCCAGGCGGAAATCACGCAGGGTGTTGTCCAGCACCTTGCGCTGGGCCTCGTCGAAACCCGCGGCTTCCGGGCTGGCGGCCAGCGCCTGGTACTGGCGGTACAGCGCCAGGTTCTGGCCCAGCGCGCTGGCGAAGCGGGTCACCCGCGGCAGGTTGCTGTTGTAAGCCTCACGCAGTTCCGGGGTGTTGACCACGCCCTGCAGATGGCCGACCAGGCCCCAGGCGCGCCACAGACGCTCGGTGGCGTCATCCAGCGGGGCGACGAAGCTCTCCCAGCGCACTGGCTGCACCTGCTCGGCGGCGCTGACGGCCGCTTCGGCCTCGGCCAGCAGCACATCCAGCGCCGGCGCCACGTGCTCGGGGCGGATCACCTCGAAGCGCGGCAGGCCGGAAAAATCGAGCAGGGGGTTGGCAGCGGTCACGGCAGATCTCCAGGGTACGGGCCCGGCAGGCGGGCAGCCTGGTACATATGGCGCTGGCGGGCGTGGCTGACAAGGGGGTGACGCCTGGCATTCACGTCGGCCTTACGGTCGCAGCTCGAAGCTCTGGCTGCGGGGGAGTCCGCAGCGGTACGTACCGAACGAGGCCCTACATGGAAGGTCTGGCTGCAGTTGCATCCGCCCCAGCGGCGCGGTCACTGGCGTTGTCTGCCAGCCCGGCCGAACTGACCTGGATCGCCGCGCTGTGCGATGCCGGCGACGACGCCCCGCGCCACCTGCAGCAGCTGCAGGCGGTGCTGCAGCAGGGCGGCACGTTCAATGACGCCCAGGAGTGGTACCCGTTCGAAGTGATCGAGCGCGGCGCCAGCCAGCTGCAGCTGGGCCATGAACGCGAGTTCGTGATCTGCGTGCTGCTGTGGCTGCAGGCCCTTGCCCAGGGCCGCGCCAGCACGCTGGACCCCAGCCTGCACCTGGATGATCGCGCGATGGACATCGAGGCGCTGCCCGATGCCTTGCGTGATGCGGTGCTCGATGCGTTCACCGCGGCGGGGTACTGAGCGGGCCGCAGCGGTGACCGGTGACCGGTCACCGGTAGAGTCGACTGTTAGTCGACTATCGCGCGCAGCGCGGCATTTTCACGACCTGAACGGAGAGCAGTCGACTAACAGTCGACTGTACCGCGCCGATCCACATCCAGCCGTGCGTTGCCGCATTACAGCGCTTCCAGGCTGCTCCACGGCAGTTCCGGCAAGCCCTGCCCGGCCACCGCTGCCGCCAGCTGCGCATCGGCGCGCTCGACATCAATGCCCTGCCGCACGTACCACGCCGGGTCGTAATAGCTTTGCGCGTAACGCTCGCCGCTGTCGCACAGGATGCTGACGATGCTGCCGTGGTGACCGGCCTCGCGCATCCACTGCGCGGCCTGCAGTACGCCGATGAAGTTGGTGCCGGTGGAACCACCGACGCGGCGGCCGAGCTGGCGGCTGACATGGCGCATCGCGGCCAGGCTCAGCGCGTCGGGCACCTTCACCATCGCATCGACACTGGTCGGGATGAAGCTCGGCTCCACCCGCGGCCGGCCAATGCCTTCCACGCGCGAACCACCGCTGCAGGTCAGGCCTCGCCAGTCCGGCTCACCGGCCACGGCAGCCTTGTAGCCATCGAAGAACACCGAGATTTCCGGGTCCGCGCACAGGATGCGGGTGTCGTGCCGGCGATAGCTGACATAGCGGCCCAGCGTCGCGGCGGTACCACCGGTACCGGGGCTGCACACGATCCATTCCGGGATCGGGCTGGGTTCCTCGGCCATCTGCTTGAAGATGGATTCGGCGATGTTGTTGTTGGCACGCCAGTCGGTGGCGCGCTCGGCGTAGGTGAACTGATCCATGAAGTGGCCGCCGGTTTCGCGGGCCAGTTTTTCCGAATCGCAGTTGAGGTCGCAGGCGCGCTCGACCAGGTGGCAGCGGCCACCATGGAATTCGATCGCCGCAATCTTCTCCGGCGAGGTGGTGGCCGGGATCACCGCGATGAACGGCAGCCCGAGCAGGCGCGCGAAATAGGCTTCGGACACCGCGGTCGAGCCGCTGGAGGCCTCGATCACCGGCCGGCCCTCGCGCAGCCAGCCATTGGCCAGCGCATACAGGAACAGCGAGCGCGCCAACCGGTGCTTCAGGCTTCCGGTGGGATGGCTCGATTCATCCTTCAGGTACAGCTCGATGCCCTCGAACCCAGGCAGCGCCAGAGGAATCAGGTGGGTATCGGCGGAACGGTTGAAATCAGCTTCGATCTTGCGGATGGCAGCAGCCACCCATTCACGCTGCGACATGGCGGGCCATCGGTATCGGGACGGAACGGTGCGATCCGACCATTGTACGTCGCGGTGCGGTCAGGTGCTGCTCGCTAGAATGGGGACATCCGGCCGGCAACGGCCCTGTCTGAAGGATCTCCCCCCATGACCATTCCCGCCCTGCGCGATGTCCCCGGCGTCGCCGCCCAGGCCCCGGCCGAGACCCGCGGCTTCGTGTTCAACCACACCATGCTGCGAGTGAAGGACATCACCGCCTCGCTGGACTTCTACACCCGCGTGCTCGGTTACCAGCTGATCGACAAGCGCGACTTCCCGGAGGCCCAGTTCAGCCTGTACTTCCTGGCCTACGTGCCGGGCGGCGCGGTGGCGCCGGAAGACGACGCCCAGCGCCGCCGGTGGATGGCCGGCCTGCCGGGCGTGCTGGAACTGACCCACAACCACGGCACCGAGGCCCAGGACGGCGCGGTATACCACGACGGCAACAGCGACCCGCGCGGCTTCGGCCATATCTGCGTGTCGGTGCCGGACATCGAAGCCGCCTGCCAGCGCTTCGAGGACCTCGGCGTGACCTTCCAGAAGCGCCTGACCGACGGCCGCATGAAGAACCTGGCCTTCATCAAGGATCCCGACGGCTACTGGGTCGAGATCATCGCCAACTGACCCGAAAAGGGACGGAGGGGATTAAGTCGTTTCTGGCACTATTGGGCTGAAAGCGACTTAATTCCCTCCGTCCCCTTTTTTGTGAGGTTGGTATGGAAACGATGGAACTGCACCGCGGCCGTTTGATCGACCATCTGCAGCTTGTGGTGCGTGACCTGGCCGCCAGCCGCCGCTTCTACCAGGCGGTGTTCGATACGATCGGCATCCCGATCGCCGGCGAAGGCGATGACTACTTCTGGGCCGATGAGCTGTTCGTTTCCAGCGCCAGCAGCGAGGCCGCCGCTGGCCAGCTGACCGGCCGCCATCACCTGGCCTTCCAGGCGCGCGACAGCGCCACCGTCGATGCCTTCCACACCGCCGCGATCGCCGCTGGCGGTACCGACAATGGCGCGCCGGGCGAACGCCCCTACCATCCGGGCTACTACGGCGCCTTCGTACTCGACCCGGACGGCAACAACATCGAAGTGGTCTACCACGGGCCGGCGAACTACAGCGCCGATTCGGTAAAGGTCACGTTCTGATTTCACCGATGCCGTGAACGAAGAAGCCGGGCAATGCCCGGCTTCTCTGCTTCCAGCACTGCAGCCCTCAGTGAGCGGCCATGTAGATGTCCTGAAGCACGGCCTTTTCCAGCTCGAGCTCGCCCAGCAGGTTCTTCACGATGTCGCCCAGGCTGAGGATGCCGACCAGGCGGGTGCCTTCGGTGACCATCAGATGACGGCGCCGCGAGTACGTCATCAATGACATGGCCTGTTTCAGCGTAGCCTCCGGCGAGATACCTTCCAGGCCGGTGGTCGGCACGCTGGAAATCACCCGGCGACCGGCCTGCGGGCCGTCGTCGGCCAGGGTACGCACGATGTCCTTTTCGGAAATGATGCCGACCGGGGCATCGTCCTTCATCACCACCAGCGCAGCGATCTTGTTCGCGCTCATCTTGTGGGCGGCGGCACCGATGGTGTCTTCGGCGTCGATGGTGATGACAGCTTCTTTCTTGGATTGCAGGAGTTCGCGGACGTTCATTCTTGTTTCCTGGTGCAGGTCACTGAAGTCAAAAAAGTGTGCTCTTCCGATACGCCCCCTCCCCGGGAACAGACCTTTCAGCGCACGTCTGGCGCACGTGCCTGCCCTGGGAGATGCATCGGCAGGCGACGTACTGCAACGCGAACGAGGTGGGCTCAACCGCTCAACCCATGCCTCGGTCAAATCGATTCTACGACTGCGACCATCGGTCACTACCGGCATCGATAGGACAGTTCGTCGTGGGAACCAAGCGACGATCCAGAGAATGGCACCGTGGCTGAAACCGCCGCTGAATACAGGCGGCATTGCGCATTAAAGATTGATTGCGGCCTGCCGACGGCGGACAGAACGGCCGGTGGCTGTCCCACTTGATGCGATCATCGGCGCAAACGAAAGGGGGCCACCTGGGCCCCCTTCGTGTACCGCTTCCAGGTCCACCAGCCGGCGTTACTCCACCGTCACGCTCTTGGCCAGGTTGCGCGGCTTGTCCACGTCGGTGCCACGCGCCAGCGCGGTGTGGTAGGCCAGCAGCTGCACCGGAATGGTGTGCACGATCGGGCTGAGCACGCCGGCATGACGCGGCGTGCGGATCACGTGCACGCCTTCGGACTCGTTGAAGTTGCTGTCCTGGTCGGCGAACACGAACAGCTCGCCACCACGGGCGCGCACTTCCTGCATGTTCGACTTCACCTTCTCCAGCAGGCTGTCGTTGGGGGCGATCACCACCACCGGCATGTCCTCGTCCACCAACGCCAGCGGGCCATGCTTCAGCTCGCCCGCCGGATAGGCTTCGGCATGGATGTAGGAGATTTCCTTGAGCTTGAGCGAGCCTTCCAGCGCGATCGGGTAGTGCAGGCCGCGGCCCAGGAACAGCGCGCTGCTCTTGCGCGCGAAACGCTCGGCCCATGCCGCGATCTGCGGCTCCATGTTCAGTGCATGCTGCACGCTACCCGGCAGGAAGCGCAGCTGCTCCAGGTAGTCCGCTTCCTGTGCCGCGTCGATGCGGCCACGCAGCTTGCCCAGCACCACGGTCAGCTGGAACAGCGCGGCCAGCTGGGTGGTGAAGGCCTTGGTCGAGGCCACGCCGATCTCGGCACCGGCGCGGGTGTAGCAGACCAGCTCGCTGGCGCGCGGGATCGCACTTTCCGGCACGTTGCAGATCGACAGCGTGTGCTTGTGGCCGAGCGACTTGGCGTACTTCAGCGCTTCCATCGTATCCAGCGTTTCGCCGGACTGGGAGATGGTGACGATCAGGTGCTTCGGGTTCGCATAGGCGGCGCGGTAGCGGTATTCGCTGGCGATCTCCACGCTGCACGGCAGGCCGGCGATGGCTTCGATCCAGTAGCGCGCGGTCAGGCCGGCGTAATAGCTGGTACCGCAGGCGATGATCTGCACGCCTTCGATGCCCGACAGCACCGCTTCGGCGCTCTTGCCGAACAGCTCGGCCGGGAAGCCACCGGCGTCGATTGCCGCCTCGATGGTGTCACCCAGGGCGCGCGGCTGCTCGTGGATTTCCTTCTGCATGAAGTGGCGATACGGGCCCAGCTCCAGCGATGCCAGCGACACGTCGGACAGATGCACGTCGCGCTCGATCGGCTGATCGTGCTCGTCGAAGATACGCACACCGTCGCGGCGGATCTCGGCCGTGTCACCCTCTTCCAGGAAAATCACCTTGCGGGTGGCCGAGATCACCGCCGAGACATCAGAGGCAACGAAGTTCTCGCCTTCACCCAGGCCGACCAGCAGCGGGCAGCCCATGCGCGCGCAGACGAAGCGCTCCGGCTCGGCACGACTGACCACGGCCAGTGCGTAGGCACCGGTCAGCTCCTTCACCGTGTGCTGCAGCGCCACCAGCAGATCGTCGCCATCCTTCAGGTGATGATGGATCAGGTGCGCGATGACTTCGGTGTCGGTCTGCGACTCGAAGGTGTAACCCAGCGCGCGCAGCCTTTCGCGCTGCTCTTCGTGGTTCTCGATGATGCCGTTGTGCACCAGCGCCACGCCCTGGCTGATGTGCGGATGCGCATTGGCCTCGGTGACGCCGCCGTGGGTGGCCCAGCGCGTGTGGCCGATGCCCAGCACCGCATTGAAGCCTTCAGCCTCGGCCGCCGTGGCCATTTCCGACACACGGCCGGTACGGCGCACGCGACGCACCTCCGGCCGTTCGCCCTGATCGATCACGGCGATGCCCGAGGAATCGTAACCACGGTACTCAAGGCGCTTGAGGCCCTCGATCAACACCGGCACTACGTCGCGATCGGCGATCGCACCCACGATTCCACACATGTCACGCAATTCCTTGAAGACGATCGGCGCATTCTAGCCTGCGTGTCCGGGTTCCCCCTCCTGTCCGCTTAATGAAAGTGTCCGGAAAGGTGTCCGCGGACACCCGGACATCGCCACGGACCCGACAAGCCATTGATCTGAAACAGAATAAAGTTGGCACGCTACGTGCTTGGTATTGGGTACCACCGCAAGGCACGCATCCGATGATCCGCGACACTTCCGCCCAGGACCAGATCGTTTCCTCCGCACCGGCCAGCGCCACCCGCGCCAACTGGCACCGCTACCGTTGGCCGGCGGCGGGCGCCCTCGTGCTGCTGGCCGGCATCGGCTGGGCCGTGCACGCCTGGTCCAACGCCAGCCGCTCCTTCGACAGCAGCCGCGTGCGCATCGCCGAAGTGAAGCGGGGCGACCTGGTCCGTGACATCGCGGCCGACGGCCGGGTGATCGCCGCCAACAGCCCGATCCTGTACGCCATCTCGGCCGGTACCGTGGACCTGAAGGTGGTTGCCGGCGACGTGGTCAAGAAGGGCCAGGAACTGGCGGTCATCGACAGCCCGGAACTGCGCAGCAAGCTGGCCCAGGAACAGGCCACCCTGGCCGGCCTGGAAGCCGAGGCCAGCCGCGCAGCGCTGGACGCGACCCTGGCCCGCGCCAAGTCGCGCAAGGAAACCGACCAGGCCACCATCGAACGGCAGGCCGCCGACCGCGACCTGCAGCGCTACCAGCGCGGCTACGACGGCGGTGCGGTGCCGCAGATCGACCTGGCCAAGGCCAAGGACTCGCTGAAGAAGGCCGACATCACCCTGGCCAACGCCACCACCGATGCACGCCTGCAGAGCCAGGGCGCCGACCTGGACGCACGCAACAAGCGGCTGCTGGCCGATCGCCAGAAGGCCGTGGTGGCCGAAGTCCAGCGCCAGGTCGATGCACTGACCCTGCGCGCGCCGTTCGATGGCCAGGTCGGCCAGGTGCAGGCGATCCAGTCCACCAACCTGGCCGCCAACGCACCGGTGTTGGGCGTTGTCGACCTGTCCAAGTTCGAAGTCGAGATCAAGGTTCCGGAGAGCTTCGCCCGTGACCTGGCGATCGGCATGCCCGCACAGCTGACCGGCGGCAACGGCCAGCCGTTCCCGGGCGAGATCAGCGCGGTGTCGCCGGAGGTGGTCAACGGCGAGGTCAACGCCCGCGTGCGCTTCGCCAGCGCGCAGCCGGAGGGCCTGCGCCAGAGCCAGCGGATGTCGGTGCGCGTGCTGCTCGATACCCGCAGGAACGTGCTGAAGGTCGAGCGCGGCCCGTTCGTCGAACAGGGCAACGGCATCGCTTACGTGATGGATGGCCGCACCGCCGTGCGCCGTCCGGTGGAACTGGGCGTCAGCAGCCTGGGCGAAGTGGAAATCAAGTCGGGTGTGCAACCGGGCGACCGCATCGTGGTCTCCGGCAGCGACCTGTTCAAGGACGCCGAACGCGTCTCCGTCAACTGATACCTGAACCCTGAATCCTGGAGAGAGGACACCCCATGTACATGCTCGAAATGCGTTCGGTCGCCAAGGTCTTCCGCACCGAACAGGTCGAAACCCACGCACTGCGCTCGCTGGAACTGCAGGTCAAGGAAGGCGAGTTCGTCGCCGTCACCGGTCCGTCCGGCTCCGGCAAGACCACCTTCCTCAACATCGCCGGCCTGCTGGAAACCTTCACCAGCGGCACCTACATGCTGGACGGGCAGGACGTGAGCACGCTGGGCGACGATGCCCGCAGCCGCCTGCGCAACCAGAAGATCGGCTTCATCTTCCAGGGCTTCAACCTGATCCCCGACCTCAATCTGTTCGACAACGTCGACGTACCGCTGCGCTACCGGAAGATGAGTGCCAACGAACGCCGCGAGCGCATCGAGAAGGCACTGAGCCAGGTCGGCCTCGGCTCGCGCATGAAGCACTACCCCAACGAGCTGTCAGGCGGCCAGCAGCAGCGTGCCGCGATCGCACGCGCCCTGGCCGGCAGCCCGCGCCTGCTGCTGGCCGACGAACCGACCGGCAACCTGGATACGCAAATGGCACGCGGCGTGATGGAGCTGCTGGAAGAGATCAATGCGGCCGGCACCACCATCGTGATGGTCACCCACGATCCGGAGCTGGCCGCACGTGCGCAGCGCAACGTGCACATCGTCGACGGCCAGGTGACCGACCTGGTGCGTGAGCCGGTGCTGGCCACGCCGGTGCGCCACATCGTCGCCGTCAACGAGTGAGGGCACGACCATGTTCGCCTACTACGCCCGACTGGCGGCGCGCAGCTTCCGCCGCAACAAGGTCCTGACCGCACTGATGGTGGTTGCCATCGCACTCGGCATCGGCGCCTCGATGACCACGCTGACCGTCTTCCACGTGCTGTCCGGCGACCCGATTCCCGGCAAGAGCGATCGGCTGTTCTACGTGCAGCTTGATGCCGCGACCGGCGCCTACGTCGCTGGCGAAGAGCCGGAAACCCAGTTGACCCGCTTCGACGGTGAAGCGCTGCTGCGCGAAGCCAAGGGTGAGCGCCAGGCGCTGATGAGCGGCGGCGGCGGCACCATCGAGCCGGACAACAGCACGCTCAAGCCCTTCAGCATCGACACCCGCTGGACCTCGGCCGACTTCTTCCCGATGTTCGAGGTGCCCATGCAGTACGGCCGGCCGTGGACGCGGGAGGACGATGAAGGCCGCGCACGCGTGGTGGTCATCTCCAAGGCGCTCAACGACAAGCTGTTCCAGGGCGCCAACAGCGTGGGCCGCGACCTGCGCATGGAGGGCCAGAGCTACCGCATCGTCGGCGTAATGAAGGAATGGAGCCCGGAGCCGCACTTCTATGACCTGACCACCGGCAGCTACGGCAAGAACGAAGACCTGCTGCTGCCGATCTCCACCTCGTTCGACCTGAAGCTCGGCAACAACGGCAACATGAACTGCTTCGGCGAAAATCCCGACGGCAACAGCTACTCGCTCAATGCGCCGTGCGCCTGGCTGCAGTACTGGGTGGAACTGGACCCGTCCAAGGCCGCCGACTACCGCCGCTACCTGGAAAACTACTCGACCCAGCAGCGTGAGGCCGGCCGCTTCAAGCACCCGCCGAACGTGCGCCTGCGCACCGTGATGGAATGGCTGGACTTCAACGGCGCAGTACCCAGCGACGTGCGCCTGCAGCTGTGGCTGGCACTGGGCTTCCTCGGGGTCTGCCTGGTCAACACGGTGGGCCTGCTGCTGGCCAAGTTCCTGCGCCGCAGCGGTGAGATCGGCGTGCGCCGTGCCCTCGGTGCCAGCCGCGGCCAGATCTTCCTGCAGTGCCTGGTCGAAGCCGGCGCAGTCGGCGTGGTCGGCGGCGTGCTCGGCATCGGGCTGGCCCTGCTCGGCCTGTACGCGGTGCGCCAGCAACCGGTGGACTACGCGCAGCTCGCTCATCTGGACGGCAGCATGCTGCTGCTCGCACTGGGCCTGACCCTGTTCGCCAGCCTTGCCGCCGGTTTCCTGCCGGCCTGGCGTGCGATGCAGGTCACCCCGGCCATCCAGCTCAAGTCGCAGTAAGTACCGGAACGAGGACTCCCATGGACATCCGCCCCATCCTCAGCACCCTGCGCCGGCACAAGACTGCTGCCGCCCTGATCGTGCTGGAAGTCGCCCTGACCTGCGCCATCGTCTGCAACGCGCTGTTCCTGGTCAGCCAGCGCGTCGACAAGATCAGCATGCCCAGCGGCATCGCCGAGAACGAACTGGTGATGCTGCGGGTCAGCGGCATCGGCGAGCAGACCAACGCCATGGCACGCACCCGCGAAGATCTGGCGGCACTGCGCGCGATTCCCGGCGTCACCAGTGCCACCATCATCAACCAGGTGCCGTTCCGCAACGGCTCCTCCAGCAGCAGCATCTCCCGCGAGGTCGACCAGGAGCGCCCGACCACGAATGCGTCGATGTACACCCTGTCCGAAGGCGGCCTGGGCACGATGGGAATCAACCTCATCGCAGGCCGCGACTTCCTTCCCGGCGAGTACATCGAGTTCAAGGACGCCTCCAAGGGCGGTGCCAAGCAGAAGGCCGTTCCCGTGATCCTCACCCAGAGCACTGCCGCGAAGATGGAGCCCAACGGCAGCGCGCTGGGCAAGACCTACTACATGGGCAAGCAACCCTTGAACGTGGTCGGTATCGTCGACACGCTCAGCACGCCCAATGGCTGGAACGACAACTGGACCAATTCGATGCTGCTGCCGCTGCAGCGCTCCTTCGATGAAGGCGGCACGTACGTGCTGCGGACCGATCCGGCACGGCGCCAGGAAGTACTCGATGCTGCCGCCGCGGCGCTGGAACGCATCGACCCCAACCGGCTGATGCGCGACAAGCTGACCTACGAGGACCAGCGCAAGGACTACTTCAAGAACGACCGGGCAATGGTCGGCCTGCTGGTCACCGTGTGCGTGTCGCTGCTGGTGGTCACCGCGCTGGGCATCATCGGCCTGGCCAGCTTCTGGGTGCAGCAGCGCAGCAAGCAGATCGGCATCCGCCGCGCGCTCGGCGCTACCCGCGGGCAGATCCTGCGCTACTTCCAGACCGAGAACTTCCTGCTGGCCACACTGGGCATCGTGCTGGGCATGCTGGCGGCCTACGCCATCAACCTGGCACTGATGAACATGTACGAGCTGCCGCGCATGCCGCTGTATTACCTGCCACTGGGTGCGCTGCTGCTGTGGGCGCTGGGCCAGATCGCGGTGTTCGGGCCGGCGCGGCGTGCTGCAGCGGTACCGCCGGCGGTTGCCACCCGGGGCGCCTGAGATGCGCGCCTGCTGGCTGCTGCTGATGCTGCTTCCATCCCTGCCGGCCCTGGCCGGCAGCAGCAGCGCGCAGACGCTGGAGTGGCGCCAGCAGGATGCACGGCTGGCGCTGCGCTCGACCGAAGGCCAGGTGCGGGTGGAAGCCGCTGCCCCCGAAGCCCGCTTCGGCGTGCGCAGCGGTGACCGCATCCTGCGCGTGGATGACACCGCCGTGCGCAGGATCGAGCATCTGACCGAAGCCCTGCGCCACTCCACCGCCCCCACCGCCTACCTGTTGCTGCGCCGCGACAGGCGCGAACTGACCGTACCGGTGAATGCGGCTGCCTGGCGCCTGGCACTGGTTGCTCCGCCGCGGTAAGCCCGGACCGCGCCTGCGGCCACAGGTTTGGCTATGCTTGATGGGTGGCGCCGGGCTCTCCCGGCGTGTGGACACGAACGGCTCCAACGGCGCCGCCCATCCCTTTCTGCAGAACCGCTTGATGCCTTCGATCCTGATCATCGACGACAACGCCAGCGTGGGTACCGCGCTGGACGTGCTGTTCTCCCTTCACGACATCGATACCCTGCAGGCACAGAGCCCGACCGAGGGCCTGGCACTGCTCGAGTCGCAGCCGGTCGACCTGGTGATCCAGGACATGAATTTCAGCGAGGACACCACGTCCGGAGAGGAAGGCGAGGCTCTGTTCGCGCAGATCCGCGAACGCCACCCGGACCTGCCGGTGATCCTGCTCACGGCCTGGACCCATCTGAGCAGCGCGGTGGACCTGGTCAAGGCCGGTGCCGCCGACTACCTGGCCAAACCGTGGGACGACCGCAAGCTGCTGACCACGGTCAACAACCTGCTGGAGTTGTCCGAGGCGCGTCGCGAACTGGACCGGCGTCGCAGCCGTGAACTGCGCCAGCGCAACGCACTGGAGGAGAAGTACGACCTGTGCGGCGCCGTGTTCGCCGACCCGGCCAGCGAGCGTGTCATCGCCCTGGCCTGCCAGGTCGCACGCTCGGAGCTACCGGTGCTGATCACCGGTCCCAACGGCGCCGGCAAGGAGAAAATCGCGCAGATCATCCAGGCCAATTCGCTGGTGGCCAAGGGCCCGTTCATCACCGTCAACTGCGGTGCGTTGCCATCGGAACTGATCGAAGCCGAACTGTTCGGCGCCGAGGCCGGTGCCTACACCGGCGCCAACAAGGCACGCGAGGGCAAGTTCGAAGCGGCCGACGGCGGCACCCTGTTCCTCGACGAGATCGGCAACCTGTCGCTGGGCGGGCAGATGAAGCTGCTGCGCGTGCTGGAAACCGGCCGCTTCGAGCGCCTGGGCTCCAACCGCGAGCGCCAGGTCAAGGTGCGCGTGGTCAGTGCGACCAATGCCGACCTTCCGGCCATGATCCGCGACGGCACCTTCCGCGAAGATCTCTATTACCGCCTCAACACGGTGGAACTGGTGCTGCCGCCACTGGCCGAACGCCCGGGCGACATCGTGCCCCTGGCCGAGCGTTTCCTGGCCACCGACAAGCCACTGTCCAGTGCCGCGGCCACTGCGCTGCAGCGGCATCCGTGGCCCGGCAATGTGCGTGAACTGCGCAATGTGATCCAGCGCGCCCAGCTGCTGGCCACCGGCAGCCGCATCGAAGTGGCTGACCTCAACCTGCCGCGCACCGCGGCGGCACCGCGCCCGGCACCGGGTGCCGGCAATGATCCTGATCGCGCGCGCATCGAAGATGTGCTGGCACGCAACCATGGCGTGATCGCGCAGGCCGCGGCCGAGCTCGGGCTCAGCCGCCAGGCCCTGTACCGGCGCATGGACCGCCACGGCATTCCGCGCGAATGAAGCGGCGCTCGTTCACCTTCCGCCTGTTCCTGCGCCTGCTGCCGGTGCTGGCGCTGGCTGCCGCGTTGCCGTGGCTGCTGGCGTACTGGATGGATCACGGCTGGGTGATCACCACGGTATCGACGCTGGTCCTGCTGTCGCTGATGTGGTGGACCCTGCGCCGCGCGACCGCACCGGTGCGCTCGCTGATGCGCGCCCTCTCCGGCACCACCAGCAGCTACCGCGATGGTGAGTACAACTTCGGCGTGCACTGGCCGGGCAATGATGAGCTGGGCGACCTGGTGCAGGCGCACCGCGAGCTGGGCGATGTGCTGCGTGCGCAGCGGCAAGGGCTGGTACAGCGCGAACTGCTGCTCGACACCATGGTGCAGAACACGCCGGTGGCGATGCTGCTGATCGCGTCCGGCGGCGATGGCATCGCCCGCGTGGTGTTCTCCAATCTGGCCGCGCGCAAGCTGCTGCACGGCGGCTGGAAGCTGGAAGGCCAGCGCCTGGAAGATGTGCTGGAACAGGTGCCGGTGGAGCTGCGCGACGCGATCGCCCGTGGCGGCGACAGCCTGTTCGCGGTCCATGCCGAAGGCGAGGACGGCGACGAGGACGACGAGCAGGTCTACCACCTCTCACGCCGCGCGTTCCAGCTCAACGGCCGCCCGCACGACCTGCTGCTGGTACGCCTGCTGACCGCCGAACTGCGGCGCCAGGAAGTGCAGACCTGGAAGAAGGTGATCCGGGTGATCAGCCACGAACTCAACAACTCGCTGGCGCCGATCGCTTCGCTGGCCCATTCCGGCGGCGTGCTGGTGCAGCGCGAACGCTTCGACCGGCTGCCGGAAATCTTCACCACCATCGAAGACCGTGCGCGCCACCTGGAGGGCTTCATCCGTGGCTATGCGCGCTTTGCCAAGCTGCCGCAGCCTCAGCTGCAGACCGTGCACTGGGCGCCGTTCCTGTCCAGCCTGCGCCAGCAGATTCCGTTCACCATGGAGCACGAGCCGGACGAAGCGCTGAGCAGCCGCATCGACATCGCGCAGTTCGGGCAGGCGCTGTTGAACCTGCTGAAGAACGCGCACGAAGCCTGCGCGGAAGCCGATCCGCCCAATGATGACGTGCAGGTGCAGCTGACACGGCTGCCGCAATGGCTGCGCCTGGACGTGCTGGACCGCGGCAAGGGCATGAACGAGCAGGTACTGCAGAACGCACTGATGCCGTTCTATTCGACCAAGCGCAATGGCACCGGATTGGGGTTGGCGCTGACCCGCGAGATCGTGGAGGCGCACGGTGGGCGGGTGTCGCTGCAGAATCGCGGCGATGGCGGGTTGTGCGTGTCGATCCTGCTGCCGGCGGGTTGAGCCGGCCGATGGGGTAGATCCACGCCATGCGTGGATGTGCCGACCAAGCTCGGCACCTACCCAACCCGTCGCATCGCCACCCGCACGTGCATCGGAAACCCGAGCGCAGCCTCTTCGGCCATGACGGCGCGCAGGCCGTCGCTCCACTCCGCCTCAGGCACTATGTCGAAGCCTTCGCTGGCATAGAAGGCCGCATTCCACGGCACGTCGGACAAGGTGGTCAGCACCGCTGCAGCAAAGCCGGCGGCCCTGGCCTGCGCCAAGGCATGCCGCAGCAATGCACGGCCATGGCCTCGACGCGCATGCGCGGGGTCCACATCCATCTGCAGGACATGGAACTCGCCACACAGCGCGCCGCCCAGCAGATAGCCGGCGATGCCACCGTCAGCCGCATCCACGACCCATAGCTGCCGGCGCTCAAGGCCGTCCTGCAGTGTCGGCAGATCCAGGCCGTGAGCGGCAAATACCGGATAGGCTTCGTGACCCTTCAGCCGTTCGCCAGCGCGCTGCTCGATGCCCGGCAGCACGCCGAGTTCATCGGCGCGCGGAATGCGGGGCTCAGGACTTCTTGAGCGGGCGCTTCCAGCCATCGATGGTTTCCTGCCGTGCGCGTGCCAGGGTCAGCTTGCCGTCCGGCGCGTTGCGGGTGATGACCGAACCGGCGGCGATGGTCGCGCCTTCGCCGATGGTCACCGGCGCCACCAGCGAACTGTTGGAACCGATGAACGCGCTGTCGCCAATGGTGGTGGTCGACTTGTTCACGCCGTCGTAGTTGCAGGTGATGGTGCCGGCACCGATGTTCACCCTGCTGCCGATCACCGCGTCGCCCAGGTAGGTCAAATGGTTGGCCTTGCTGCCGACGCCGAGGGTAACCTTCTTGGTTTCGACGAAGTTGCCGACGTGCACGCCATCGGCCAGCACGGTACCCGGGCGCAGGCGCGCGAACGGGCCGACCAGCGCAGCGCCCTCGGTGACCACGCCTTCCAGATCGCAGTGTGCGCGCACTTCGGTGCCCGGCCCGAGGTTGACGTCCTTCAGGCGGTTGAACGGACCGACGGTGACGCCGTCGCCGAGCACGACGGTGCCCTCCAGGACCACATCGACATCGATCAGCACGTCACTGCCCACGCTGACCGTGCCGCGGATGTCCAGACGCGCCGGATCACGCACGCGCGCCCCCTGCGCGCACAGGGCACGTACCGCGCGCCGCTGCCAGGCGCGCTCCAGCTGTGACAGCTGCCAGGGATCGTTCGCGCCCTCGGCTTCCTGCGCGTCGGCGACCAGCGCCATTTCGGCCGGGGTGTACTCGTGTGCAGCAAAGGCGAAGACATCCGTCAGGTAGTACTCGCCCTGTGCGTTACTGTTGGAAAGCTGCGACAGCCAGCGGCGCAGTGCGGTCGACTCGGCCGCGATGATGCCGGTATTGATCGTGCGCACGCGCAGTTGATCGTCAGTGGCATCCTTCTGCTCGACGATCGAGCCGACCTTGCCCTCGGCATCGCGCAGCACGCGGCCATAGCCGGTCGGGTCGTCCACCTCGGCCACCAGCACCGCCAGCCGGCCTGGCTGCGCCAGCAGGTCGCGCAGGGTCTGCGCGCGGATCAGCGGCACATCGCCATACAGCACCAGCACCTGTGCGGCATCGGGCACCTGCGGCATTGCCTGCGCCACCGCGTGACCCGTGCCCAGCTGCTGGGCCTGCTCGGCCCACTGCAGGTCAGGGTGGCCCGCAAAATGCTGCCGCACCGCTTCACCGCCATGGCCGTAGACCACGTGGATGGCGGCAGGCTGCAGTTCGCGTGCCGCGGCGATCACATGTGCCAGCATCGGCTCGCCGGCGATCGGCTGCAGTACTTTCGGCAGCACCGATTTCATGCGCTTGCCTGCGCCGGCGGCGAGGATGATGACGTGCAGGGGTTGGGTCATGGCAACGGCAATCTATGGTTCGTTGCCGATGATTCTAGTGCGTGGGCCGCTAACATGGGGGCCTGCCCGTCTTCATCCCAGCCATGAACCTGCTCCGCCAGGGAAGCGCCTACCTCATCATCGGCGCACTGCAGCTGCTGCTCGACTGGGCGGTGTTCGTGCTGGCCACGGCGGCAGGCCTGCCCGTGGTACCGGGCAACCTGGCCGGGCGCCTGGCCGGCATGCTGCTGGGTTTCTGGTTGAACGGGCGGATCACCTTCGCCACGGCCGATGGCCAGCAACGGCTGGGCTGGCGCCGCTTCGCGCGCTTCCTGCCCCTGTGGCTGCTGCTCACCACGGCCAGCACGCTGCTGGTATCTGCCGCGGATCATGCGCTTGGCCTGCAGTACGCCTGGCTGGCCAAGCCGCTGGTGGAAGGCGGCCTGGCCGTGATCTCGTTCCTGTTGCTGCGACAGGTCGTGTATCGCTGATACGAGGTGGGGATCGGGATCTGTAGAGTCGACTGTCAGTCGACTGCTTTTCCATCAGGCCGCGAAAAACCCGCGCTGCTCGCGATAGTCGACCAACGGTCGACTCTACCCAGTGCGGTTGGCATCAACAAAAACGCCGGCGCAGGGCCGGCGTTCTCGTGGGTGCAGCGCGAACCTCAGTGCTTGAGGGTCTTGCGCAGGCGTTCCAGCGCCTGCAGCTGCACCACTGCCTCGGCCAGCTTCTGCTGGGCTTCGGCAATTTCCATGGCTTCACCACGGTTGGCCAGGATGCGCTCGGCTTCTTCCTTGGCCTTGCGGACCGAGGCTTCGTCGATGTCCTGCGCGCGGATCGCGGTGTCGGCCAGCACGGTCACCACCTGCGGCTGCACTTCCAGGATGCCGCCGGAAATGGCGAAATCCAGCTGCTCGCCGTTCGGCGTGGTCACCACCACCTTGCCCGGCTTCAGGCGGGTGATCAGCGGCGCGTGCTTGGGCGCGATGCCCAGTTCGCCCAGCTCACCGGTGGCCACGACCAGGGTCGCTTCGCCACGGAAGATTTCCTGCTCGGCGCTGACGATGTCGCAACGGATCGTGCTCATGCAAATCTCTTCGCTGTTCGCGGCGGCGCAATGCCACCGTGGGAGTCCACCGGTGCGGGCGGTTGCCCGGCACCGGCGTCAGGTCGGGCAGGATCGCTCCCGCCGGTCCCGGATCAGGCCTTCTCGGCCATCTTCTTGGCCTTCTCGACCGCTTCTTCGATGCCGCCGACCATGTAGAACGCCTGCTCCGGCAGGTGGTCGTACTCGCCATCGACGATGGCCTTGAAGCCACGGATGGTGTCCTTCAGCGGCACGTACTTGCCCGGCGAACCGGTGAACACTTCGGCCACGTGGAACGGCTGGCTGAAGAAGCGCTCGATCTTGCGGGCGCGCGACACGGCCTGCTTGTCCTCTTCGGACAGTTCGTCCATGCCCAGGATGGCGATGATGTCCTTCAGTTCCTTGTACTTCTGCAGGGTCTGCTGGACGCGCTGGGCGGTGTCGTAGTGCTCGTGGCCGATGACCAGCGGGTCCATCTGGCGGCTGGTGGAGTCCAGCGGATCGACGGCCGGGTAGATACCCAGCGAGGCGATCGAACGCGACAGGGTCACGGTCGAGTCCAGGTGGGCGAAGGTGGTTGCCGGCGACGGGTCGGTCAGGTCGTCCGCGGGAACGTAGACGGCCTGGATCGAGGTGATCGAACCGTTCTTGGTCGAGGTGATGCGTTCCTGCAGGACGCCCATTTCCTCGGCCAGAGTCGGCTGGTAACCCACGGCCGACGGCATGCGGCCCAGCAGTGCCGACACTTCGGTACCGGCGAGGGTGTAGCGGTAGATGTTGTCGACGAACAGCAGGACGTCCTTGCCCTTGCCGTTTTCGTCCTTCTCGTCGCGGAAGTACTCGGCCATGGTCAGGCCGGTCAGGGCGACGCGCAGACGGTTGCCCGGCGGCTCGTTCATCTGGCCGTACACCATCGCCACCTTGTCGAGGACGTTGGAGTCCTTCATTTCGTGGTAGAAGTCGTTGCCCTCACGGGTACGCTCACCCACGCCGGCGAACACGGACAGACCGCTGTGCGCCTTGGCGATGTTGTTGATCAGTTCCATCATGTTGACGGTCTTGCCGACGCCGGCGCCGCCGAACAGGCCGACCTTGCCGCCCTTGGCAAACGGGCACATCAGGTCGATGACCTTGATGCCGGTTTCCAGCAGTTCGGTGGCCGGGGACTGGTCTTCGTACGACGGGGCCGCACGGTGGATTTCCCAGCTGTCGCTGGCGGCCACCGGGCCGGCTTCGTCGATCGGACGGCCGAGCACGTCCATGATGCGGCCCAGGGTGCCAGCACCGACCGGCACGGAGATGCCGCGGTTGGTGTTGGTGGCGATCAGGTTGCGCTTCAGGCCGTCGGTGGAACCGAGGGCGATGGTGCGCACCACGCCGTCGCCCAGCTGCTGCTGGACTTCAAGGGTGATTTCGGTGTTGTCGACCTTCAGTGCGTCGTACACCTTCGGCACCGACTCACGCGGGAATTCGACGTCGACGACCGCGCCGATGATCTGAACGATCTTGCCCTGACTCATTGCTGCATCCTCTAATGTGTGCTTTGAACGAACGCGGTCAGACTGCTGCCGCGCCGCCGACGATTTCGGAGATTTCCTGGGTGATCGCTGCCTGGCGCGCCTTGTTGTAGACGAGCTGCAGGGTGCCGATCAGCTTGTTGGCGTTGTCGCTCGCCGCCTTCATCGCAACCATGCGTGCGGCATGCTCGGAGGCGACGTTTTCCAGCAGTGCCTGGTACACCAGCGACTCGATGTAGCGCGTCATCACGTGCTCCAGCACGGTCGCGGCATCGGGTTCGTACAGGTAATCCCAGTCGTGGTGAGCGACCTGCTTCTCAGCCGGCGGCAGCGGCAGCAGCTGATCGAAGCTGGCCTTCTGCGTCATGGTGTTCACGAAGCGGTTGTAGACCAGGTACACGCGGTCGACCTTGCCTTCGGTGAAGGCGTCGAGCATGACCTTGATCACACCGATCAGCGATTCCAGCTTCGGCACGTCGCCGATGTGGGTCACGCTGCCGACCATGTTGACCTTCACCCGGCGGAAGAAGGTCGATGCCTTCTGGCCGATGGTCACCAGGTCCACTTCGGCACCCTTGTCCTGCCATGCCTTGGCTTCGCCCAGCATCTTGCGGAACAGGTTGTTGTTCAGGCCGCCGGCCAGGCCGCGATCGGAGGAGATCACGATGAACCCGACCCGCTTGACCTGCTCGCGCTCGACCAGGAACGGATGCTGGTAGTCGGTGCTGGCCTGGGCCAGGTGGCCGATCACCTGCTTCATCGCCTGCGCGTACGGACGCGAGGTCTTCATCCGATCCTGCGCCTTGCGGATCTTGGAGGCCGAGACCATTTCCAGGGCGCGCGTCACCTTGCGGGTGTTCTGCACGCTCTTGATCTTGGTTTTGATTTCGCGTCCGCTTGCCATCTCTTGTTTCCCGTGGCGCGGGGCTGTTGCCCCGCGTTGTTCAACCGTTTGTCATCTGGTCCAGCGGAGCCGGTGGCTCCGCTCTACAGGACCGCGATTACCAGCTGCCGGTGGTCTTGAACTCGGCGATGCCCTTCTTGAAGGCACCTTCGATGTCGTTGTCCCAACCGCCGGTGGCGTTGACCTTGCTGACCAGCTCGCCCTGGGTGTTGGCGAAGTGGGCGTGCAGGCCTTCTTCGAACGCCAGCAGCTTGTTGACCGGCACGTCGTCGAGGTAACCCTCGTTGACGGCGTAGATCGACAGCGCCTGGTTGGCGATCGACATCGGCGCGTACTGCTTCTGCTTCATCAGCTCGGTGACGCGCTGGCCACGCTCCAGCTGCTTGCGGGTCGCTTCGTCCAGGTCCGAGGCGAACTGCGCGAACGCAGCCAGCTCACGGTACTGGGCCAGCGAGATACGGATGCCGCCCGACAGCTTCTTGATGATCTTGGTCTGGGCCGAGCCACCGACGCGCGACACCGAGATACCGGCGTTCACGGCCGGGCGGATGCCGGCGTTGAACAGGTCGGTTTCCAGGAAGATCTGGCCGTCGGTGATCGAGATCACGTTGGTCGGAACGAAGGCGGACACGTCGCCGGCCTGGGTTTCGATGATCGGCAGCGCGGTCAGCGAACCGGTCTTGCCGGTGACCTTGCCTTCGGTGAACTTCTCGACGTATTCCTCGGACACGCGGGCAGCGCGCTCGAGCAGACGGGAGTGCAGGTAGAACACGTCACCCGGGTAGGCTTCACGGCCCGGCGGGCGCTTCAGCAGCAGCGAGATCTGGCGGTAGGCCACGGCCTGCTTGGACAGATCGTCGTACACGATCAGCGCGTCTTCGCCGCGGTCCATGAAGTACTCACCCATGGTGCAGCCCGAGTAGGCGCTGATGTACTGCATGGCAGCCGATTCGGAAGCGGTCGCGGCAACCACGATGGTGTGGGCCAGCGCGCCGTTCTCTTCCAGCTTGCGCACGATGTTGGCGATGGTCGAAGCCTTCTGGCCGATCGCAACGTACACGCACTTGATGCCGGTGCCCTTCTGGTTGATCACCGCGTCGATCGCCATGGCGGTCTTGCCGGTCTGGCGGTCACCGATGATCAGCTCGCGCTGGCCACGGCCGATCGGGATCATCGCGTCGACCGACTTGTAACCGGTCTGCACCGGCTGGTCGACCGACTTGCGCCAGATCACGCCCGGAGCAACGCGCTCCACCGGAGCGGTCAGGTCGGTGCCCAGCGGGCCCTTGCCGTCGATCGGCTCGCCCAGCGCGTTCACGACGCGGCCCAGCAGTTCCGGACCGACCGGCACTTCCAGGATGCGGCCGGTGGTCTTGGCGACGTCGCCTTCGCGCAGGTGCTCGTAGTCACCCAGGACCACGGCGCCGACCGAGTCGCGCTCTAGGTTCAGGGCCAGGGCGAAGGTGTTGTTCGGCAGTTCGATCATTTCGCCCTGCATCACGTCGGCCAGACCGAAGATGCGCACGATGCCGTCGGACACGCTGGTCACGGTGCCTTCGTTGCGCGATTCCGCGGCCAGCTTGACCTTCTCGATGCGGTTCTTGATCAGTTCGCTGATTTCGGAGGGGTTGAGCGTGGTTGCCATCGTCAAGTCCTAGTGCCGGCAGCGGGGCCGGACGTTAAATGAATTCAGTTAGCGAGCGCGGTCTGCAGACGGGCCAGCTTGCCCTTCAGCGAACCATCGATGACCACGTCGCCGGCGTCGATCACGGCGCCGCCGATCAGCGAGGCATCGACCGCGGTGGTCACGTCGACCTCGCGGTTGAAGCGCTTGCGCAGCGCGACCTTGATCGCATCCAGCTCACCGGCCGACAGTTCGGCCGCCGAGGTCACGGTGGCCTTGACCACGTGCTCGGCTTCGGCGCGCAGGGCATCGAACATGCCGGAGATTTCCGGCAGCAGCGGCAGACGATGCGAGTCGGCCAGGATGGCCAGGAAGCGCGAGTAGGTCTCGCCGTGGGTCACCGGCGCCAGCAGGGCGACGGCGTCGTCACGGCCCAGCTCCGGGTTGGCGAGCAGGGCCGCCACGCGCGGGTCGGCGGCGACGTGGGCGGAGAACGCCAAGGCGTCCGACCACGGCGCGAACGCGCCTTCGTCGCGCGCGGTCGCGAACGCGGCGCGGGCGTACGGGCGGGCAAGCGTGAGGGCCTGGCTCATCCTTAGATCTCCGAGGCCAGCTCGTCGAGCAGCGCCTTGTGGGCGTTGGCGTCGATTTCGCGCTTGAGCAGCTTTTCGGCACCGGTCACGGCCAGCGCGGACACCTGCTTGCGCAGATCTTCACGGGCACGGTTGGCGGCGGCGTCGATTTCAGCCTGGGCCAGTTCCTTCTGACGGGTGGCTTCGGTGATCGCTTCGTTACGGGCAGCATCAACGATCTGGTTGGCGCGCGCGTGGGCCTGGTCGATGATCTCGTTGGCCTTGGTGCGTGCTTCTTTCAGCGCTTCGTTGACCTTCTCCTGCGCCTGGGCCAGATCTTTCTGGCTGCGGTCGGCAGCAGCGAGGCCTTCAGCAATCTTCTGCTGGCGCTCTTCGATCGCGTTCATCAGCGGCGGCCAGATCTTGGTCGCGATGATCCAGATCAGACCAGCGAAGGCGAGCGCCTGCGCAAGAAGGGTGAAATTGATATTCATGGTTAGCTCGATCGCTGGTTTCGGGGTGGACGCGCCGCCGTAGCGGCGCATCCGGCCTTCATCCGAAACCGGGTGCATCAGCACCCGGTCGTCTCAAACCGCTGTATCAGCCGGCCAGAGCCTTGGTGACGGCGCCAGCGAAGGCAGCCGACAGCGGGTTGGCGAAGGCCAGCAGCAGGCCGACGGCGACCGAGATGATGAACGCGGCGTCGATCAGGCCGGCGGTGATGAACATGCGGACCTGCAGGACCGGGATCAGTTCCGGCTGGCGGGCGGCCGACTCCAGGAACTTACCAGCCATGATGGCCAGACCCAGACCGGCGCCCAGCGCGGCCAGGCCGATCATGATGCCGACGGCAAGGGCGGTGGAGCTCTGAATCTGCGCGAAGTTGGTCAGGACGGCGAAGTACATGGTTATCTCCAGGAACTTAAGTTGCTAAGGGTGATGAAACGGATGAAGGTTGAAACGCGTTGAAGCTTGAAACTCAGTGAGCGTCTTCCGACAGGCTCAGGTACACGATCGACAGCATCATGAAGATGAAGGCCTGCAGCGGGATCACCAGCAGGTGGAACAGCATCCAGCCGAGGCCGAACGCACCACCGGCAATGGCACCGAAGAAACCGGCACCACCCAGCACCCAGATCAGCAGGAACACGATTTCGCCGCCGAACATGTTGCCGAACAGTCGCATCGCCAGCGAGATCGGCTTGCTCAGCCACTCGACGATGTTGAGGATCAGGTTGAACGGCATCATCCACTTGCCGAACGGCGCCGTCAGGAATTCCTTGATGAAGCCCAGCAGGCCCTTCGACTTCAGTGCGAAGAACAGCATCAGGAAGAACACGCTGATGGCCATGCCCAGGGTGGCATTGACGTCGGCGGTCGGCACCGGCTTCCAGTAGTGGATGCCCGCCCATTCCAGCGGCTTGGCGATGAAGTCGGCCGGGATCATCTTGATCAGGTTCATCATCAGGATCCAGAAGAAGATCGTGATGGCGATCGGCGTGACCAGCTTGCTCTTGCCGTGGTAGGTGTCCTTGGCCTGGCGGTCGACGAACTCCAGGCAGATCTCGACGAAGGCCTGCCACTTGCCCGGCACGCCGGCGGTGGCCTTGCGGGTGCCCAGCCAGAACGCGACGACGATCACCAGGCCCATCAGGACCGCGGTGAGGAAGGTATCGACGTGGATATGCCAGAACATACCCTCACCCTTGCCGACCGGCGCGGTCAGGTTGTGCAGGTGATGCTGGATGTAGCTGGTAGGGGTTAGAGCCTCGCCCGCCATGTGTCCGGAACCTTCAGTTAATTGAATTCTGTCAACGCCTGGCCATGGCCAGGACCTGGAACATCAAGCCGACGGCGATACCGGCCAACAGCGCCAATGCAGGCAGCTTGAAGACCAGGAACCCCACCAGCAGGACGCCGAAAACCACCACCCACTTGGCCACGATCGCAATGATCAGGCGAGCCATCGCCGAACCTGCGGCCACCGCTCCCCCGCTCAGTGCCATCCGCGCTGCCACCCAGCCACCGGCCGAAATGGCCACACCGGACGCCAGCGCGCCGAGGGCATACTTCGGACCCACCAGCAGGAAGGCCAGGGCCAGGACAGCGACCGCGGCCAGCGGGTAGACCGCGGCGCGCAGCATCAGTCGCCGACCCGCATCAACGGAGTTCAGCACAGGACGTCCCGCGTGGTTGCAAGTGGAGGGCTGAGGCGGCTACAGCAGAGGAGGCCTCATCGAGCCGCCAAATTATAGCAATGGGACAATTTGCGAGACAACCGCTGCCTGTTCATCCCGGCAAGCCGCAAGTTGCGGTAACGGTTACATTTTTGCGTACCACCCGGGGGACAATGACGTCCGTGTCATGTTGCGCTGCAATATTGAACTTTGGTCGCAGGCGCGGAACTTTTGCGTCGGGCACAGGTCCGATCTTTCGACCTGCCTGCAGCAACCTCGTCGACGCTTCGCCCCGCAGGTCCCACGATGGCCCCGAAGCCCGGCTCCGGGGCCATCTTTTTGCATCGTCGCGACAGCGCTGAACCGTGCACATCGCGTGGACCATACGTTCACGGATGGTGGACGCCGCCGTCCGGCACAGTGGCCTTCATTCTGATGAACCACTGCAAGGACTCTTCGATGCGCTCCGTTCCCACCCTGCTCGCCCTCTCCCTGCTCGCCGCAGGCGCTTCGTTCGCCAATGCCGCCCACGCCGCGGAAGGCGACGACCGTTTCGCCATCCGCCTGGGTGCGATGAACATCGATTCGGACAACACGCTCCGCGGCAGGACCAACGTGGCTGGCCAGGACATCGCCCTGAACCAGGACTTCAAGCTGGGTGGCAAGGAATGGGAGCCGCGCATCGACGGCATGTTCCGCATCAGCAACCGCCAGCGCCTGCTGTTCAACTACTTCAAGTACGACAAGGATCGCCGCGAGACGCTGGACCAGGGCATTTCCTTCGGTGGCGAGAACGTGCCGGCCGGCAGCTTCGTGAAGGGTGAACTGAAGTACCAGGTGGCCAGCCTGGTCTATGACTACTCGGTCGTCGATACCGACACCTTCGACCTCGGCCTGCAGATCGGTGGCGAGTACGCCAAGGTCAGCACCAAGGGTTATGCCGACCTGGGCACCGTCTACGAAGGCCAGTTCCTCGACGAGAAGGCCGACGGCATCGCGCCGGTGGTGGGTGCGCGCATGACCTTCACCCCGTCCGAGCGCTGGATGATCACGCTGCAGGGCCAGTACCTGAACACGCGCTGGGGCAGCTTCGATGACTACAAGGGCGACCTGAGCCGCGCCAATGCCATCGTCGATTACCGCTTCACCAAGAACTTCGGCGTGTTCGCCGGCTACGACTGGTTCAAGCTGGACGTGGACAAGAAGGGCAGCGACGGTACCGTCGGCCTGAAGCAGGAATTCAAGGGCCCGGTGGCAGGCGTCAGCTTCGTGTTCTGATCCCCCCGTCCCTTCCACGGCACACTCTCTCTCCTGGCGCGGCCTCCGGATTATCGGGGCCGCGCTTTTTTGTCCTGCTTTTCTCTGTGTGCAGGAGCAAGAGCGGCTGGGTCGAGCGCTGAAGGGAGCGGGGGCTGCGTGCGAATGTCCCCCGGCGCCGGCCTGCGGCCGACGCCTCCCCCTTTACTTCGCAC
>NZ_JAPTFX010000034.1:0-35919 GCF_030985895.1 Stenotrophomonas sp. Sm6012
GACCTGCTGTGGCCTGGTGCCGCCGCTGGCGTTGCTGTGGGCGCAGGCGGCGGCGCCCACCGCGCATGACCGGTCCCGCCTGCAGGGGGTGGAGGGGGGGGGCGCCCAGCGGGGGCCCGCGGCCGCGCGGGGGGGGGTGGCCGGCCGGGCCCCCGCTCCCCGGGAAGGGAGGCGCGCCTTGCCCGGCAAGGGCAGTGGCCGCGCAGGCGCGGTCCGACCGGCCCCGCCCGCCTGTTGCCGTCATATCCCCTGCGCCCCCGGGCCGTTAGAATGGCGGCCGCTGTCCACCGCCCGCTCCCGGAGCCCCCATGCCCGTTGAAGCCCAGCCGGTAGCCGCCGTCGTCGACACGACCGGTGCGCCCGGCTATCTCTCCATTCGTGACCTGCGCAAGGAATTCGACGGTTTCGTCGCCGTCGACGACGTCAATCTGGACGTGCGCAAGGGCGAGATCTTTGCCCTGCTCGGCGGCTCCGGCAGTGGCAAGTCGACCCTGCTGCGCTGCCTGGGCGGCTTCGAGACGCCCACCAAGGGCAGCATCACCCTCGATGGCCAGCGCCTGGACGCGCTGCCGCCGTACCAGCGGCCGGTCAACATGATGTTCCAGTCCTATGCGCTGTTCCCGCACATGACGGTCGAGCAGAACATCGCCTTCGGGCTGAAGCAGGATGGCCTGGGCAAGGACGCGATCAGCAAGCGCGTCGGCGAGATGCTGGAGCTGGTGCAGATGGGCCACCTGGGCAAGCGCAAGCCGCACCAGCTGTCCGGTGGCCAGCAGCAGCGCGTGGCGCTGGCGCGGTCGCTGGCCAAGGGGCCGAAGCTGCTGCTGCTGGACGAGCCGATGGGCGCGCTGGACAAGAAGCTGCGCTCGCAGATGCAGCTGGAACTGGTCAGCATCATCGAGTCGTCGGGCGTGACCTGCGTGATGGTCACCCACGACCAGGAAGAAGCGATGACCATGGCCACCCGCATCGCGGTGATGGATGCCGGCTGGATCCAGCAGGTCGGCAAGCCCGACGAGGTCTACGAGCAGCCGGCCAACCGCTTCGTGGCCGAGTTCATCGGTTCGGTCAACCTGTTCGACGGGGTGATCGACGAGGACCTGCCCGAGTACGTGACCGTGCGCTCGCCGCTGTTCCCGGCACCGATCTACATCGCCCATGGCATCACCGGTTATGAAGGGCAGCCGGTCGCGTTCGCGCTGCGCCCGGAGAAGGTGATGATCGGCAAGGACGAGCCGGAAGGGCACACCAACAAGGCACAGGGCGTGATCGAGGACATCGCCTATTTCGGCAGCCACTCGGTCTACCACGTGCGCCTGCCCAGCGGCGCCAAAGTGCTGGCCAACTTCGCCAACTCGCAGCGCTGGGCCAGCGATGGCCTGACCTGGGGCGACAGTGTGTGGGTGCACTGGCGCGACAACGATGGCGTGGTGCTGACCTCATGAACGTCGCCGGCCTGAAGCGCTGGCTGCCGGGGCTGCGTGCCACGGTGATCGGCATTCCGTACCTGTGGCTGCTGCTGTTCTTCGCGGTACCGTTCCTGATCGTGCTGATGATCAGCTTCTCGCTCAGCCGGGTCGGCTCGCCGCCGTACACCTGGCTGCTGCAGTACGTGGACGGCGGCTTCTCGTTGAAGCTGAACCTGGAAAACTACCTGGCGCTGTTCCGCGATTCGATCTATGCGCAGGCGTTCCTCAGCTCGATCAAGATCGCGGCCATCTCCACCTTCCTCACCCTGCTGATCGGTTATCCGATGGCCTATGCCATCGCGCGCCTCTCGCCGGCCGCGCGCAACGTGGCGATGATGCTGGTGGTGTTGCCGTCGTGGACCTCGTTCCTTATCCGCGTGTATGCGTGGAAGGCGATCCTGGACCGCAACGGCCTGCTTGACCAGTTCCTGCAGTTCACCGGCCTGCAGACGCTGATGACCGGCCTGGGCCTGCCGAAGCTGCAGCTGATCGACACCCCAACCGCGGCCTACATCGGCATCGTCTACTGCTATCTGCCGTTCATGGTGCTGCCGCTGTACGCCAACCTGGTCAAGCACGACCACCGCCTGCTGGAAGCGGCCTACGACCTTGGCGCCAAGCCGTGGCAGGCGTTCCTGCGCATCACCCTGCCGCTGTCGAAGGCGGGCATCATCGCCGGCTGTATGCTGGTGATGATCCCGGCGATCGGTGAATTCGTGATCCCGGAAATGCTGGGCGGTTCGGAGACGCTGATGGTCGGCCGCCAGCTGTGGAACGAATTCTTCAACAACCGCAACTGGCCGGGTGCCTCGGCGATGGCGGTGGCGATGATCCTGCTGCTGCTGGTGCCGATCCTGCTGTTCAACCGTTCCCAGCAGCGCCTGCTGGAAGGAAAGCAGGCATGAGCCCGCGTACCGCCAAGGGCCTGGGGCTGGGCGTGCTGCTGCTCGGCTTCGCCTTCCTGTACCTGCCGATCCTGCTGCTGATGTTCTACTCGTTCAACAGCTCGCGGCTGGCGATGGTCTGGGCCGGGTTCTCCACCCGTGCCTACAGCGACCTGTTCGCCGACCGCGCGCTGATGGACGCGATGTGGACCAGCCTGGTGGTGGCGTTCTGGACCGCCTGTACCGCCACCGTGCTGGGCACGCTGGCGGCGATGGTGATGACCCGCTTCAAGCGCTTCCGCGGCAAGCCGCTGTTCGGCGCCCTGGTCACTGCACCGCTGGTGATGCCGGACGTCATCCTCGGGTTCTCGCTGATGGCGCTGCTTGCCTCGATGGGCGCGATTCCCGGCTTCCCCGCGCGCGGCCTGGCCACCATCTGGATCGCGCACGTCACCTTCACCCTGTGCTTCGTCACCGTGGTGGTGTCCTCGCGCCTGCAGGAAATGGATCTCTCGCTGGAAGAAGCGGCGATGGACCTGGGTGCCAGCCGGCTGACCGTGTTCGGCCGCATCACCCTGCCGATCATCGCCCCGGCACTGGTGGCAGGCTGGCTGCTGGCCTTCACCCTGTCGCTGGATGACGTGGTGGTGGCCAGCTTCGTCGCCACGCCGGGTTCGACCACGCTGCCGATGAAGGTGTTCGCCTCGGTGCGCATGGGCATCAGTCCGAAGATCAATGCGCTGGCAACGCTGCTGGTGTCGGCGGTATCGATCGCCGCGGTGATCGGCTGGTACATCAATGCACGCGCCGAAAAGCGGCGCCAGCGCGACCTGCAGCTGGCGCGGCAGGACAACGGCTGAGGTCTGCCGGCAGGGCCGGCAACATCAGCGCCGGCAACATCCGGCTCACGGCCGGCGGCGCACAATGGGGGTCTTCCTGAAGGAGATCCCCCATGACCGTCGAGATCGTTGATCCGGCCACCGGCCTGGTGACCTACCGCCATGAACTGATGGGCGCTGCCGATATCGAGCAGCGCCTGCAGGCTGCCGCCGATGCCTTCCCGGGCTGGGCGGATCGCTCGTTGCAGGACCGGGGCGCCATCCTGCGCCAGATCGCCGCGCAGCTGCGCACGCGCCGCGACGACCTGCAGCAGGCGATGACCCATGAAATGGGCAAGCTCAAGGCCGAAGCGCTGGCCGAAGTGGACAAGTGTGCCGCCGCCTGCGAGTACTACGCCGACCATGCCGCCGATTATCTCAAGCCGCAGCTGATCGACACCGAAGCACAGCGCAGCTACGTGCGCTACGAGCCGATCGGCTGCGTGTTCGCGGTGATGCCGTGGAATTTCCCGATCTGGCAGGTGTTCCGATTCCTGGCCCCGGCGTTCATGGCCGGCAACGTGGCCCTGCTCAAGCACGCCAGCAACGTGCCGCAGTGCGCCGACCTGATCCTGGCGGTGTGCCGTGACGGTGGCCTTCCGGACGGCGTGTTCGATGTGCTGCACATCGACAACGATCAGGCCGCCGAGGTGCTGCGCGACGCACGGGTGAAGGCGGTGACGTTGACCGGCAGTGAACGGGCAGGGCGCTCGATTGCCTCCAATGCCGGCAGCCAGCTGAAGAAGTCGGTGATGGAACTCGGCGGCAGCGATGCCTTCGTGGTGCTCGACGATGCCGACCTCGACAAGACCGTGGCGGCGGCAGTGAAATCACGCTTCGACAACAGTGGGCAGACCTGCATCGCAGCCAAGCGCTTCATCGTGGTCGATGCCGTGGCCGATGAATTCACCCGTCGCTTCGTTGAGGCGGCGGGAGAGCGCCAGTACGGCGATCCGGATGAGCGTGGTACCACGCTGGCGCCGATGGCCCGCGCCGACCTGCGCGACGAACTGCACAAGCAGGTGCAGGCCAGTGTGGCCAAGGGCGCGCGCGTGCTGGTCGGTGGTGAGCCGATTGCCGGCACGCATGCCGGCTATCCGGCCACGGTGCTCGATCATGTGGGTCCGGGGATGCCGGCGTACGACGAGGAACTGTTCGGGCCGGTGGCCGCAGTGATCCGGGTCAAGGACGAGGCCCAGGCACTGCGCGTGGCCAACGATACCCGCTTCGGCCTGGGTGGCAGCGTGTGGACGCGCGACCCGGTGCGCGGCGAAGGCTTTGCCCAGCGTATGGAGTGTGGCGCCGCGTTCGTCAACGCCATCGTCAAGAGTGACGCGCGGTTGCCGTTCGGCGGCAGCAAGCAGTCTGGCTTCGGCCGCGAACTGGCCGACCACGGCATCCATGAGTTCATGAACATCAAGACCGTCTACGTGGCTTGATGCCGAACGGTAGTGCCGGTCGCTGGCCGGCATTGCCTGGTTGCCGGCCAGCGGCCGGCACTACCAGAAGCGGATTACAGCCACTTCGAGCGCTTGAACAACCGGTACAACCCCACGCACACGCCGCCCACGCCGACGATCATCAGCGGGTAGGACCATGGTTCACTCAGCTCCGGCATGTGGCTGAAGTTCATGCCGTACCAGCTGGTGATCAGCGTCGGCGCCGCCAGCAGTGCGGCCCAGGCACCGAGGCGCTTGACCGTCTCGCCCTGCGCCAGCGTGACCAGCGACAGGTTCACGCTCAGCGCGGTGCCCAGCATTTCGCGCAGGGTGTCGATCACATCGCTGATGCGCACGGCGTGGTCGTGCACGTCGCGCACGTACAGCTTCACTTCGTCGGGGATCAGATCGCCCTGGTAGCGGCGCAGTTGTGCCAGCACGTCCTGCAGAGGCGCCACTGCCATCCGCATCTTGTTCAGTTCGCGCTTGAGTTCGTACAGCCGCACAACGGTGCTGCGCTTGTAGTTGTCAGCGAAGATGTCCTTTTCCAGCAGGTCCAGGGTGTCGCGGAAGCGATGCACGATCGGCAGGTAGTTGTCGACCACGAAGTCGGTCACCGCGTACAGGCAGTACGAGGGGCCCATCTTCAGCAGTTGCGGCTCGCGCTCGACGCGCGCACGAACCGGCGCGTACGACAGGGAAGCGCCGTGGCGTACGGTCACCAGGAAGCGCGGGCCGAGGAAGGCGTGGGTCTCGCCGTACTGGATGCGCTCATCGACCATCTGCGCGGTGGTCACCACCACGAACAGGGAATTGCCGTAGGTCTCGACCTTGGGCCGCTGGTGCGCGTTGCGCGCATCCTCGATGGCCAGGTCGTGCAGGCAGAATTCCTCCTGCAGTTTCAGCAGCACATCGTCGTTGGGATCGTACAGGCCCACCCAGACGAAGCCGTTGCCACTGGCAATGACATCGCTGATGGCGTCCAGGCTGATGTCGTGGCGTTTGCCCTCCTCATCGTAGTGGACGCAGTTGATGACGCAGGCGGGGTTGGCCGAGGCAGGTGCGGAAGCGGAGGCGGGCAATGACATGCCCGCCATCGTGCGTCAGGGGCGTGTTTCGGACAAGTGAGGACGACGCCCCAGCACCCACGCCAGGGCGACGTGCACCGGCAGCAGCAGCACGATCCACTGCACGTTGTACTGCGCCTGCAGGCTCAGCCAGTGCAGTACCAGCGCGGCCACGGCCTGTACCGCCAGCAGCCACAGCACGATCCTGAACATGCGGCCCGGCACGCGCCCGCGCAGCACGGCGATCGCGCCCGGCAGCAGCAGCACCGCCAGCGGCGAAAGCAGCAGCAGGTTGCGGTTGGCCCAGGCGGCGTAGTGGGTGCTGAAGCCCCACAGGAACACCAGCAGGCTGCCGGCGATGGTACACAGCAGCCAGAACGGCAGGGCCAGCCCGGCCAGCAGCCGCGGGCGGCTGCGCAGCGCCAGCACGCCGGCGGCGATCACCAGGCCGCACAGCAGCCACGGCCACCAGCGGCGCGCGAATTCCTTCGGTTCCGGGTCGATGCGGTGCGGCAACAGTTCCTGTTCGGACTGCACCAGCGGTCGTCCATCGCTGTTGCGTGCCTGGCGCAGCGCATCGGCCAGACGCATGGGTACGAACGCTTCCTGCCAGCGCGACAGCGGCTGGTCGGCGAACGGGCCGAGGCCGACGTCGAAGCCCAGCCACATCCACGCTGCCGGCGAGGCCAGGCGCACCGATTCACTGCGATAGGTGTTGCCGCGCGAGCGCCCCGACAGCTGCGACTGCAGTCCGCCGCCCAGCGCCTTGTCCACGGTATCGCGCACCATCGTGGCGCAGTTGGCGGTGTAGTAATCGTAGTGGTAGCGCGCGTTTTCCGGCTTGGCCCGCTCGGCCAGGTCGGCGGCCAGCGCACGCGCCTGGTCCGGGCGCAGGTCCAGCCACTGCACGCTGGCGCCACGGCCGGTCTCGTCGTAGTACGACAGGTCCTGCTGCAGCGGCAGCGCCACCAGGTAATACATCATGTCGCCGCGCACGAAGCGGCTGATGAAATCATCTTCGGACGGATCGAAGTAGCCGAAGTTGTACGAGGTCGCTTCGCCGCTGGCCGGATCGATCACGACGATGGCGTCGTGGCCGAAGCGCTCGAAGAACACCGTGCCCGGCTGCATGGTCACCACGCCGATGCGCGGGGCAAAAGCCTCGGCGCTGGCGACGGGTGAAGCAGGTGTGGCTGCCGCCGGCTGCGCGGAGGCGGCCAGCGGCAGGACCATGGCCAGCACGCACAGTGCCAGCCACACCGTCAGGCGCAGTGCCAGGTTGGGGGCACCGCGCTTCAAGCGTCGTCCTGCGCGTCCGGCGGCAGCACGGTCACGTGGAAGGCCTGCACCCGGCGCGCATCGGCGCGAGCCACGCGGAACATGAAACGATCCAGCGCCAGCTCGTCGCCCACTTCCGGCAGGTGGCCCACGGCCTCGGTGACCAGGCCACCGATGGTGTCGTAGTCCTCGTCGGAGAACGTGGCACCAAAGCGCTCGTTGAAGTCGCCGATCGGAGTCAGCGCGTCGACCACGTACTGGCCGTCGGACTGGATGGCGATCTGCGCCGACGGATCCTCGGCTTCGTCATGCTCGTCGTCGATCTCGCCGACGATCTGCTCCAGCACGTCCTCGATGGTGACCAGGCCGGCGACACCGCCGTACTCGTCGACCACGATGGCCATGTGGTTGCGCGACAGGCGGAATTCCTTCAACAGCACGTTGAGCTTCTTCGCCTCCGGAATCAGCACCGCCGGGCGCAGCAGCTCGCGCACGTTGGCCGGGCCGTTGTCGGCGACCACGCCGCGCAGCAGGTCCTTGGCCAGCAGGATGCCGAGGATGTCGTCCTTGTTCTCGCCATGAACCGGGAAGCGCGAATGGCCGGATTCGACCACCTGCTTCATCAGCTCAAGGAAGGGCGCTTCGACCGGCAGCGAGACCATCTGCGAGCGCGAGATCATCACGTCGCCCACGGTCAGCTCGGCCACCGAAATGGCGCCTTCCATCATCTTCAGGGTATCGGCGGCGATCAGCCCCTCTTCCTGCGCGGTGTGCAGGACCGCGACCAGCTCGTCGCGGGTGTGGGGTTCGCCGGAGAAGGCGGACGTCAGGCGTTCAAGCCAGCCGCGCTTCTTTTCACTGTGCTCCGCAGGGGAGCTACTACTGTCGTCTTCTGACATCTCTGGAAAAAAGGCACCCGGCAGGCCGGGCGTTGGCCCCAGTCTAGCAGGATGTGACGGCCTGTCAGTGACCGTCGCTGCCGGGCCCGGTGATCGGCGGCGGGGCCAGTTCAGGCCGGGCAGGGGCCTCTTCCTCGGGCAGGTCCAGGCTGTAGGTGCAGCCGGCCAGGGTCTTGCCGGGATGGGAGGCCACAGTGGAGACGCTGAGGATGATCGACTCGATCTGGGCCTCGCCGCTCTTCGGGTCGGTGACATCACGGCTGACCAGTTCGCGGCCGGCCATGAACTTGCCGTCCTGGTCGTAGCCGGTCTCCAGCCCCAGCCGCTTGGCGAGCGGCCGTGGGTCGGCCTGGTCAAGGACCGCCATGATGCTGGCGCCGGCCACCGCCACCCGCTCGGTGGCCATGCCAAAGACGGTGATCGGCTGGGCCAGCAGGTACTCGCTCATGAACTGGTTGCCCTGCGGCAGCGGCTGCAGGCCCTGGGCCACGGCCTTCAGCGGGTCGGCCAACAGCGGCGCCAGCGCACCGAGATCGGCCACGCGCTGCCGGCACTCGATCAACGCCGGCAGGTCCAGGCTGGAGGCGAAGGCAGGCGGGGCGGCAAGGGCGCCCAGCAGGATCAGGCAGCAGCGCAGTGACACGGGCGGTATCCGCAGGGGGTGGGGCGCCATCATAGCCCCGAGGAACGGGTGAACGGCCGGGTGATACGGCGGGCGACTCCGATCATCACTGCACGCAGCAACATCAGCGGCAGGGTGATCAGCACCGACAGCATCGCGAGGTGGAGCAGCCCCGCGATGGCCCAGGCCACGGTCGGCACCAGCCCAGCGTCCATCAGCCAGGGCATCGGGTTCGGCCCGGCATTCCGGATCAGCATCATGTAGACCGCGGCGAGTACGTACAGCACCAGCAGCGAGGTGCGCGAGGCATGGAAGAACGGCAGCCCATTGGCGGGCCGGCCCAGGCGCCGTTGCAGCATCATCCGCCACAGCACCGGCAGCGCCAGCGCACCCGCCAGCATCAGCAGCATCGAGATCGTCAGCAGGCCGGGGCCGTGTGCGGGCTGCGCCCGGTCGTTGAGGTACGGCCCGATCATGCCGATCGCCAGCCCTGCCACCAGGCAGAGGGGCGACAGCAGCGCCAGGACGCGCAGCAGCCAGTGCTGCCCGGTGGGATCGGTGGCAGCGATGCGCCGGACGGTGCGCACGCCCAGCACCAGCAGGGCGGCGAAGAGGCCGCCCACGATCAGTAGCGTGATGAAGCTGCCTTGCTGGATCATCCTTGTTCCTCGTGTTTTCGTTATGGACCCGGCGGATGGCCGCCCGGCCTGCTCAGCGCTCGCCGGCGTACGGATCGGCGATGCCGAGCTCGGCCAGGATCTCGCGCTCCAGCTGTTCCATCGCCTCGGCTTCCTTGTCGTCCTCGTGGTCCCAGCCGAGCAGGTGCAGCACGCCGTGCACGGTCAGGTGCGCGTAGTGGGCATTGAGCGCCTTGCCCTGTTCATCGGCTTCGCGGGCCACTACCGGCGCGCAGATCACCAGGTCGCCGAGCAACGGGAACTTGACGCCCTTGGGCAGGCCTTCGGGCATTTCGGCCGGGAAGCTGAGCACGTTGGTGGCGTAGTCCTTGCCGCGGTAGTGGCGGTTCAGTGATTGCCCCTCCTTGGCGTCGACCACGCGGATGGCCAGGTCGGCCTCGCGGATGCGGCCCTTCAGTGCGGCGGCCACCCACTTGCGGAAGCTGACCGCCGCCGGCAGGCCGGAGCGCGGCAGGGCGTAACTGACGGCGACATCCAGTCGCACGGGACCACGGGTCATGGAGTTGCTCCAGGCTGGATCTGATGCAGGTCGCGGCGGTCGTAGGCGCTGACGATGCGCGCGACCAGCGGGTGGCGGACCACGTCGCGGGATTCGAAGAAGGTGAAGCTGACGCCCTCGACCCCCCGCAGCACATCGATGGCGTCACGCAGGCCGGAGCGCACGTGCTTGGGCAGGTCGGTCTGGGTCAGGTCGCCGGTCACCACCGCGGTGGACCCGAAGCCGAGACGGGTCAGGAACATCTTCATCTGCTCGATGGTGGTGTTCTGTGCTTCGTCCAGGATCACGAACGCATCGTTGAGCGTGCGGCCGCGCATGTAGGCCAGCGGCGCGATCTCGATGACGTTCTTCTCCAGCAGCTTGACCACCTTCTCCACGCCCATCATTTCATACAGGGCGTCGTACAGCGGTCGCAGGTAGGGATCGACCTTCTGGCTCAGGTCGCCGGGCAGGAAGCCCAGCTTCTCTCCGGCCTCCACCGCCGGGCGCACCAGGATCAGCCGCTGCACGCGCGATTCATTCAGCGCTTCGACCGCGCTGGCCACGGCCAGGAAGGTCTTGCCGGTACCGGCCGGGCCGATGCCGAAGTTGATGTCGTGGGTGGCGATCTGGTGCAGGTAGCGGCCCTGGTTCGCACCGCGTCCGCGCACCGTGCCGCGCTTGACCTTGATTGCCACGTCCTGCGCTTCGTAGGAGCGCTCGGCGATCTGCTCGACGTTGGCCTGGGCCAGGCGCAGATGGATGGCATGGTTGTCGAAGGTGGTCTCGCCGGCCTCGGCGTACAGCGCCTCGACCAGCTTCTGTGCTTCGACGATGGCCTCTTCCGGTCCGCTGATGCGGAACACGAAGCCGCGGTTGGCGATCTCCACGCCGAGCTTCAGCTCGATCTGTCGCAGATGCCCGTCAAACGGACCGCATAGGTTGGCCAGCCGCTCGTTGTCTTCCGGCGACAGGGTGAAGTCTCGATGCTCGATGCTTTTCATTGATCGGGTAGGGCGGAAGCCTTGCACCACAGTGGATTCAGGCAGCAAGGGTAGCGCGCGGCAGGGTCACACGGCCAGCGCCGGGCGTTTTCCACATGGCGTGTGGACCGGGCTGGAAGAAAGCTGTGGATAGACACCTTCGTCCCTTGTGCCACAGGCTCCATGAGCCGATGGTGAAAAAAACGTCATGACCGGCGGAGAGGGGGCGCGCGCCGGAAACTTGACGGCGGCCGGGTCGCGGATGACTATCAGCCCGGAGCCCCAAGGGAACAGGGTCTTCCGCGAGGATCGGCGCAGCGCGCTGCCCGGCCCGTAGCAACGCGGAAGTGGCAGGTAGGCCATCGCCAGGGCAGGAGCGCCTGGCACAGGAAATGACATGGATGCTTCACTCGCGCATGCCGCGCTTGCTTCGCTGGTCGGGCTGGAGCCGGACCATCAACTGCACCGCCTGCGGGCCGATGGCCTGCCCCCTTTGTTCGTCGAACAATGGTGGGGCCATGAATGCCTGGCTGGTGGATTCGATTACTGGGTGGATGTGCTGCATCCGGACGCGGGCCTCGCGTTCGGTGAATGGCCGGGTCGCGAGGCGGCGCTGGTCACCCGCCTGGACGATGGCCAGGACCATCTGCGCTGCGGGTATGTTGCCTCTGCCCATCGGCTGGAGAGCGAGGGCGGCCTGGCGCGCTATCGCCTGCACTGTGTCCCATGGACCTGGCTGCTGGGGCATGCACGGCACAGCCGCGTGTACCAGGAACGCACCGTGCGCGACATCGTCGAGGACGTGCTGGGCGGGCATGGCGAGTTGGCCTGCTGGCGTTGGAGCGAGGACGCCGTAGCCGCTCTGGCCGAGGCGCCTGCGCGCAGCTACTGCGTGCAGTATCGCGAGCCGGACCTGGCCTTCGTGCAGCGCCTGCTGGCCGAAGAGGGAATTGCCGGCGCATTCGAGAGCGACAGCGGCGGGCGGCTGACCCTTGTGCTGTTTTCCGACAGTCGAGCGCAGCCGGAGAACCCTCAGTCCGCCCGCGATGGCGGCATCCGCTTCCATCGCAATGACGGTACCGAAGCGGCGGACACGCTGCAGCAGCTGGGCGCACGTCGCCTGCTGGGCAGCAACCGGTTGTCGCTGGTCACCAGCGATTACCGGGGGCCGGTGCTCCGCCATGTCCAGTTGCCGTTGCAGGCGGGCGGCCAGAGTCCGCGCGAGATCTACGACCCGGTGGGCGCGCATGCCTTCGCCCAGGCGGCCGATGGGCAGCGCCGGGCGCGCCGGGTGGCCGAAGCGCACGAGGCGGGCCTGGCCGGCTGGCTGGGCACCGGCAGCGTTCGAAGCCTGCAGGCGGGCCGCTTCATCCGCGTGCTGGCGGCCGGAACCGCCGCCGCCCCGACCCTCCTTCCAACCGAGGTACTGCACCACGGGTGCAACCCGCCGCCGATCACGCAGGGGCGCGGGCAGCGGCGGGCCGAGCCACCTGCGCCCTGGCTCGCGGCCACCGCAGGGCTGCCGGGAGCCCTGCTTGAGGCGTCCTCGGCGTTGGGCTACGCCAACCGGTTCCGGGCCGTCGACCAGCGGCAGCCATGGCGTCCGGTACTGCAGGACGGGACCGGGGAACGCATCAACCCGCGGCCGCTTGCACCGGGCTACCAGACCGCCCGGGTCATCGCCGGCGATGGCCGGAGTGACGCCGATCTGCATGCCGACAGCCAGGGCCGGGTCCGGGTGCGCCTGCATCTGCAGGGGGCCACCGACGCCGAGGCAACGTGCTGGATGCGGGTGGCGCAGCGCTACGCCGGGCCGGGCGTGGGTTCGCAGTTCCTGCCGCGCGTAGGCCAGGAGGTGCTGGTCGGCTTCCTTGAGGGCGACATCGACCGGCCGCTGGTGCTGGGCGCGCTGTACAACGGCCGTGGTGATGCCGGCGCTGCTCCCACGCCTGCCGGTGCGGCTGCAGCCGGTAGCGACGCAGGCCTGTTCGGCCAGGCCGCCGACAGGCGTCCGAGTGCGCAGGGCAATGCGGCCGGCGGCCACGCCCCTGCCTGGCATGCGATGGCGCCCGGTGAAGGCCAGCACCGGCATGCCGGTGCCTTGTGGGGCATCCAGTCACGGGAGTGGTCCGGTACCGGCTACAACCGCCTGGTATTCGACGACTCCGATGCGCAGCTGCGCCTGCAGTTGGCCAGCAGCCATGCCATCAGCGAACTGAATCTTGGCCACCTGCGGCACCAGGCCGACAACCATCGCGGGTCCCTGCGCGGCGAGGGCGCGGAACTGCGTACCGATGCCTGGGGCGCACTGCGCGCAGAGCGTGGCGCATGGCTGATCGCGCACCCCCGCGCGCCCGCTTCGCCGGCCGGTGAGGCCGTTGCCGCCAGTGCGCTGCTGCAGCAGGCGTCAACCCTGGCCGGGTCCTGGCACGCGATGGCGACCACCCACCGGGCGGTCGGCATGGCCAGCCACGCTCCGTCGGAGGACAGCGCGGGCCTGGCGGGCCTGCAGCGGGTCGCGCGCGCCAGCGTGCCCGGGCAGGACTACGCACAGGCCCGCGCAGGTGGTGAGGGTCGGCCCACCGGCGGCGCCGTGCCGCATACCGAAGAGCCCACGCTCGGGCTGCACGGCCATGCCGGCCTGGCCATGGTGGCCGGGCAGGCGCTGCAGTGGAGCAGTGCCCGGCATGTGGTGCTGGCCAGTGGCCAGCACAGCGATGCCAGCGTGGCCGGTAGCGCGCGCCTGCACGCGATGCAGGCCGTGGGCGTGCTCGCGGCCAGTGGCCGGACCTTTGCTGGCGAGGCTGCATTGAGCGTCGTAGCAGGGCAGGCGGCGCTGGACGTCCGCGCCCAGTCCGCGGAGATCAACGTGCAATCGCGTGCCTCTCTGCGTGCCGCCAGCGCCCAGGCGGCCGTGGAACTGGCCGCACCGCGCACCCTGCATATCGCCACCGCCGGTGGCGCCAGCCTCACCCTGGAGGGCGGCAACCTGGTGGTGAACTGTCCCGGCACCATCACCGTGCATGCCGGGCAGAAGTCCTTCGTCGGGCCCGCGCAGCTCAGCTACGCGCTCCCGGACATGCCAACCAGCACCCTCAGCGAGCAGATTCCGAAGCTGGCCTTCCGCCTGCAGGACATTCCGGGGCCGCAGGGGCATCCGCTGGCAGGCCAGCCCTGGAAGATCGTGCGTACCCGCAGGGCGCTGGACGAGGACATGCGTGATGGCGCGCTGGTACCGGGCAACTGGGCCGAGACCGTTGCCGAAGGGCAGGCCGACGAGCAGGGCGACGTCAGCCTGGACGACGCCCTGTGCGCGAAGATCTGGAACGATGCCGGCCGGTTCCCGGGGCGGCTGTTCCTGGTGCATGGCATCGACGTGATTCCCCTGCAGCGTCCGCGCCCCTACAGCAGCTCGCCAGGCGTGCGCACCACCATGGACACGCTTGAAGCGATCAACTACGGCAAAACCCTGGCCGACCTTCCCGATGATGCGGCGCTGTATGCCTACCGGCAGCGTGCCGAGTACGAGTTCCAGTCGCATATCGACGCCGACCCGGCCCAGCGCAAGGAGATCCAGTGATGGCAGACGGCACCAAGCTGGGCAGCGTCCCGCATACCGCATTGACCTGCCTGGACGGGCAGAAGGGCACCAGCAGCGGTGACTACTACGCGCCACCGGACCGCCAGTTCGCACCGGTGCGGCGCGGCAACAAGGTCGACGCCTACACAGACGGCCGCTCGGCGATGAAGGCGATGGCCGATGCCATCCGCGGCGCGCAGAAGTTCATCTTCATCGCCGACTGGCAGATGAACTTCGACACCGAGCTGGACAGCCGTGGCGGTGCCCACGCCAGCCGACTGAGCGAACTGCTGTTCGACGCCATCAACCAGCGCGGCGTGGATGTGCGGGTGCTGCTCTACGACAGTGTCGAGGCGGCGGCTTACACCCACGAAAACGAGGCGCGCACGGCCCTGTACAAGATGCAGGATGCCAACACGCCGGGGCAGGTGCAGGTCGGCCTGCACAACCCGGCCACCGGCCGCACCGATGCCTTCAACATCGCCTTCTCGCACCACCAGAAGATCCTGGTGGTGGACGGGAAGATCGGCTTCGTCGGCGGCCTGGACATCGCCCACGGGCGCTGGGACGACGGCAACTTCGACGTGGTCTGCGACCCGAAGTTGCATGTGCTCAATGACCACTACAACAATTGCCTGAGCAAGTTTCGGGGCATGACGAGGGCTGAGCAGGACCTGACCCTGGATAAGCCCGATACCAGCCCGGACGCGGTCGGCCGTGTCCGCCCCGGCTTTGCCCAGGCATACGTGCCGGGCCTGGCCATCGCGCTGGACCGGATGAAGGCGCAGTGGGATGCCGGCGCCGCACTGGCCGAACTGCAGGACTATGCGGACAAGCTGGGCGTGCCCGACGCGTTGGAGCGCGAAGGCATCCGCAAGCTTGCCGAGATGGTCATTCCGGGCATGGAAGAAGCCGTGAAGGTACAGCGTTCGGTCGCCAAGACCTTCCTGGCCATTCAAGGGTGGTTGACCGAGATCGAAAAGGAATACGCCGACGTCATCGCTGCTTCCAACCGGGCCGCCGACGAGGCGGTCAAGCTGAACGTCGGCGAGGCTGCCGCCGCCGCGGGGCGCGCAGTGGAAGGCTTCACGAAGATCCAGGCGAAGAAGTTCGGCGAATGGGTCGATGAGCGCAAGGCTGCGATCAAGGACGCCATTCTGGGCCCGATCAAGACGGCCACCACGGTCGTGGGATACGTGCGTGATCCTGACTCGCTGGTCACGGACGCCAAGGCCAAATATGCCGAGATCGAGAACAAGTTCAACAAGGCCAAACAGGCGTGGGAATCGCTGGTGAAGTGGATCAACGAGCCGGTGGATCGCATCCAGCGCCTGCTCGACAGCGGCCGCCAGCCGCGCATGCCGTGGCAGGACGTGCACGCGCGCCTGCAGGGACCGGCGGTGTTCGACATCTGCCGCAACTTCATGCACCGCTGGAACGCCATGGTCTGGCAGAACCAGCGCGGCGACCGTGAAATCGGCACGGCGGTGCGCAAGGTCCTGAACCGTGGCATCCGCGGTGCCAACGACTGGACAGGCGCCGGCCTGCCGGAGCAGACCACGCTGGCACGTGGCATGGAACTGACGCCGTTGAGCGATCAATGGCTGCAGTCGATGGGCGGCATGCAGGCGTTGTTCGGTGACCTGGCCCGGCCGGGCACGGCCGGCGACGTCACCGTACAGATCGTGCGTTCCTCGGGCACGGCATTGCATGCGCTGGAGAAGAAGGGCTGCAAGGAACTCGGCCTGAATCTGGACGATGCCAGTTGCCTGCAGCCGTACTGGGAGCGCAACCAGCCGATGCATTCGATCCTCGATGCGATGGTCAACTGCATCGCCTCGGCGCGCGCTTTTGTCTACCTCGAGACCCAGTTCCTGATTTCCGAATGCGGTTGGTCCGACGCTGAAGCCGGCAGGACAGTGGAGACGGCGATCAAGGGCGGCGAGCGGCGGCCCATGACCCAAGCCGAAAAAAAGAAGGCCGGCTACGTCGACAAGGGCGTGGCCATGAGTGGGCCCATCGGGAAAACCGGCGTTGTGCAGGACCTGGTGAAGCGCAAGCAGGGCGTGAAGTCAGCGGCCAGCAACCCGCTGGTGGCGGCCATCGCTGCGCGCATCCGCCGCGCCATCGTGGCCGGACAGGGCTTCCATGTGTACATCACCTTGCCCGTGCATCCGGAAGGCAGCCTGTTCGACGGCGCTGTGCTGAAGCAGCAGTACTGGGTGCAGCAGACCCTGTTGCGTGGCGACGACAGCCTGATCCGCCGCATCTGCCGTTCGCTGATCGCGCGCGACAAGGACATCCGCGAAGCAAGCGTGGAAGAGGCCGACCTGCAGGCAGAGGTGAAGGCCGAGCGCTGGAAGGAATACCTGTCGGTAATGAACCTGAGAAGTTATGGGGTCCTGGCCGACATCAACCACAAGAATCACTACGCACCGCATACGATCGGCGCCGACCAGGCCACCCCCTTGTACGTGGTGACCGAGCAGTGTTACGTACACTCCAAGCTGCTGATCGTGGACGACGCCGTGGCCATCATTGGAAGTGCGAACTGCAACGACCGCAGCCTGCTGGGCACAGGTGACACCGAGATCGCCGCAGTGATCGTGGACGGTGCGGCCAAGTCGATGGACCTGGGCAATGGCGTGCAGGTGATAACCAGGAAGTTTGCGCGGGATCTGCGGATGAATCTCTGGAAGAAGTTCCTGGGGCAGGCGATTCAAGAGCTGTCAGAGAAAAAGAAGAAACCATACTCTGCAGCTGGAGCTGCGGGGGCGTATCTGCCTTGGTTCCATAAGGTAGATCCAGTTCCGCAGATCGAACAGCCGGCAAGCGCCAGAACTTGGCGGGAGATTAGGGAGATTGCTGACGCTAATTCGGATGCCTATCAGCATGTCTTCACCAATGTCCCACGCGATTCGTTCCCCCGCTATGATTCCGTGTTCCATGGGTTCCCCGCAGCAGGCCTGAGTGACAGGGGACACGTCAAGCGCATGTTGTATGCGCAACCCCCTGTCCTGCAGCCAGACTTCATGCAGGAGCCCAGTGTTGAGAACGACTATGTGACCAGTGCCGTCGGTCGGCATGATGTGCGCAAGGCGACTGACTTCCTCAAGGGCGAGCCAGGACGTCCTCGAATTAAGGGCTTTTGGGTCACCATGCCGCTGCTTTGGGGGAGCAGCATGGACGATCCGGCTGCCACGATGCCGAGCGAGATCATTGCAGCCCTGCCTGTTCAGGTGGATAGGTCAAGTGAATTGGCATACTCGATTCGACATGCTGCCTCGAGTCAAGGAGAAAAGGTGTGAGTGAGTATTTGCTGCTGAAAGCGCTGATTGCGGTGAGTGCTCTGTGCGCCGTGCAAGCTGTGCATGCAGGTTGCAGCTCAATAAATGAAGAAGATGGTCGCTTTCAGGGCAACGGCATGGTGGTCAAGTTTACGCCAAGGTTGGTTGGTGGAGGGGATGCAGTAGGCGCCAGCCTCAGTCGCGCGAACGAGGTAGCACCTTACATAAGAATCAGGACCGGTCCTGATCTGGCTAAATTGAATAATGAGCCATTCGACTCGGATGGTGGTTCGGTCTACTATTTGAAAAATACTGGCCAAGGACAGCGGATCTGCCGTGCTGAGGAATGGAGGCGGCGGGAGTCAAAGCTGATTGGTGAAGCGCCTCCCCAAAGCCTGCATCCTGCAGTCAAGTTGCTGTATCCGTACTTTGAACTGCAAAATGCGTACGAGCTTGATTACGATGCGTCGGGTCAGTTGACATCGATTCAACAGACCGGCACGTCGAGCCGTAAGGTCACAACTTTCTGTGCGCTCTACGACAAGAATGGTCGCGTAGAGGTGGCAAATGAGATTTCTGGGCTGATCGTCTCGGAGGATCCACATTTTCAGTGCTCGGATCTTCGAGATAATCCAGTAAGTGTAGATACAAGATACTTTTCTTATCGGGCTGATGGATTCTTGGCTTTGGACATGATCAAGAAGGCTACACGCAAGATTGGGGAGGGCGCAGAGCAAGAGGACGTCGACTTCGGAACTGAGGCAACTGATGGGGCCTGGTACGCGCAGGGGGATTTTTTCTTTAATGGTGCCAGCTTCCATCACCGCATTGGTGCCTCTTTTCAGATGAGCGATAAGCGTGGGCTTACTGGTATACAGAGTGGATCCTTTGCCATTGCTTCATCCGACGCGACGCCCGTCTTTGAGCAACGTAGTCGGGATGAAGGTAGGGAGTTGAACTACACCTTCCCTGGAGAGCGTGTATCGCCAGATGTGCTGAAGGGGCAATTTGACGGCGTAACCGCATATACGCGTGTTCGTGAGTATTTCCATCGCACGGGACAGCGCATCTTCGAGATTTTTGCTCCGGGCGCAAAGCACCCTCGGGAACGCCAGTGGCGCACGCTGGATCTGAATCGGCAGGAAAACTACGACGCAAAGGGCAAACTCACGCGCGTGATTCTGTCCGGCCCTGTCTCTGGTGACGCCTACACCGAAAACCTGCGCGCCTACGCCGAGAAGGGCGTTTTGAAGCTCACGCCGCTCACCAACGGCTACAGCTCCTACCGCGTGTACGACTATGACGCTGCAGGCAAAGAGTCACTCTCGTTCGTCTGCTGGCGCTACGAAGTCTCGACCAACAAGCCCTACGCCCATTTCCCCTGGTGGGAGCCCGACCCCCGCCCCAAGCGCAGTCGTGAAGCCGAATTGCAGTACGGCAGGACGCAGGTGGGCACGCGGTGCGGCACGCCTGACGGCAAGATGATCGTGGAGGGCATGGGCCCGGTGAAGAAGCTGATGGAAACCAAGTACGGTTTCGGGACGACCAAGCTGGGGTTGCCGGGCGAGTAGGGCGAGACTTCTATCCCTACCTCGTGCCAGGCGCCGGCCTGTCGGAGCAGACCACGCTGGCGCGCGGGATGGAACTGACGCCGTTGAGCGATCAATGGCTGCAGTCGATGGGCGGCATGCAGGCGTTGTTCGGTGACCTGGCCCGGCCGGGCACGGCCGGCGACGTCACCGTACAGATCGTGCGTTCCTCGGGCACGGCATTGCATGCGCTGGAGAAGAAGGGCTGCAAGGAACTCGGCCTGAATCTGGACGATGCCAGTTGCCTGCAGCCGTACTGGGAGCGCAACCAGCCGATGCATTCGATCCTCGATGCGATGGTCAACTGCATCGCCTCGGCGCGCGCTTTTGTCTACCTCGAGACCCAGTTCCTGATTTGCGAATGCGGTTGGTCCGACGCTGAAGCCGGCAGGACGGTGGAGACGGCAATCAAGGGCGGCGAGCGGCGGCCCATGACCCAAGCCGAAAAAAAGAAGGCCGGCTACGTCGACAAGGGCGTGGCCATGAGTGGGCCCATCGGGAAAACCGGCGTTGTGCAGGACCTGGTGAAGCGCAAGCAGGGCGTGAAGTCAGCGGCCAGCAACCCGCTGGTGGCGGCCATCGCTGCGCGCATCCGCCGCGCCATCGTGGCCGGACAGGGCTTCCATGTGTACATCACCTTGCCCGTGCATCCGGAAGGCAGCCTGTTCGACGGTGCCGTGCTGAAGCAGCAGTACTGGGTGCAGCAGACCCTGTTGCGTGGCGACGACAGCCTGATCCGCCGCATCTGCCGTTCACTGATCGCGCGCGACAAGGACATCCGCGAGGCGAGCGTGGAAGAGGCCGATCTGCAGGCAGAGGTGAAGGCCGGGCGCTGGAAGGAATACCTGTCGGTAATGAACCTGAGAAGTTATGGGGTCCTGGCCGACATCAACCACAAGAACCACTACGCACCGCATACGATCGGCGCGGATCAGGCCACCCCCTTGTACGTGGTGACCGAGCAGTGTTACGTACACTCCAAGCTGCTGATCGTGGACGACGCCGTGGCCATCATTGGAAGTGCGAACTGCAACGACCGCAGCCTGCTGGGCACAGGTGACACCGAGATCGCCGCAGTGATCGTGGACGGTGCGGCCAAATCGATGGACCTGGGCAATGGCGTGCAGGTGATAACCCGGAAGTTTGCGCGGGATCTGCGGATGAAACTTTGGAGGAAGTTCCTGGGGCAGGCGCTTGAGACGAAGCCTGAGAAGGGGGACAAGCAATTCGTCCTTTCTGATGCAACCAAAGGTTACTACCCTTTATTCAGCAAGAAAGTTCCGACCCTGGAGGTCGACAAACCGGCAAGTGCCGGAACTTGGGCGGGGATCAGGGGGCTTGCGGATGCCAATTCGGAAGCTTATCAACGTGTCTTCACGAATGTCCCGCGCGACTCTTTCCCTCGCTACGACTCTGTGTTTCATGGATTTCCGGCGGCAGGTCTTAGTGACAAAGGGCACGTCAGGCGCATGCTCTACGCGCAGCCGGCAGATCTGCAGTCAGATTTCATGAAGGAGCCAAGTGTTGTGAACGACTACGTGACCGATGCAGTGGGGCGGCATGATGTGCGTAAGGCGACGGATTTTCTCAGAGGTACCGCAACGCGCCGTGGGATTCAGGGTTTCTGGGTGACCATGCCACTCCTCTGGGGGAGTGACATGGATGATCCGGCTGCAGCGATGCCGAACGAGATCATTGCAATCGTGCCTATTGAGGGGGATCGGTCAACTGAACTAGCGTACTCGGATCGCCATGGTTCTTGGGGGCACGGAGAGCAGGTATGAGTGGGCATCTACTGTTGAGGGCGATGGTGGTCTTAGGGGCCCTGTGTGGTGTGCAAACCGCGCTTGCAGACTGCGGTTCATCAATTGAGAAGGACCTCCGGTTTAAGAATGGTGGGATAGTGATCAAGTTCAGGCCAAGCCCATCGGGCGAGGTGGATGCGGTAGGCGCCAGCCTCAGTCGCGCGAACGAAGACGTCCCCTACGTACGGATTAGTGTCGAGCCAATACTCGGTGAGTTGCACAATAATCCGTTCAACTCGAATGGTGGTGCTATCTATTACTTGGAAGAAAGCGCTCAAGGGCAACGGCTATGCCGCGTTGAAGAGTGGAAGAGGCGGGAATCCAAATTGATTGGCCAAGTGCCGCCTGAGAGCCTGCATTCTGCGGTTAAGCCGGTCTATCCCTATTTCGAGCTGAGCAGGAGCTATGAGCTCCATTATGACTCGGCTGGTAGATTGACTTCGATTCAGAATGTTGACGCGAAAGGGCATAGGGTCACAACGTTCTGTGCACTCTACGACGAAAATGGTCGCATAGAAGTGGCAAATGAGAGTTCTGGATTGATAGTCTCGGATAGGCCAGAGTTCCAGTGTTCGCAGCTCCGCGATATGCCATCCCGCACTACCACTCGATACTTCACTTATCGACCGGATGGATCGCTGGCTTCCGATGTAGAGAAGGAAGCCACGCGTAAACCAGGTGAGGATCCCGACCGCGAGGACACTGGCCCTGGAACCGAGGCGACCGACGGTGCCTGGACGGTGGGGGGCTTCGTCAATGTCGACGATGCTGAATTGAAACGGGTCGTCGGCATTCGCTTTTACGGCGGCGAGAAGCGAGGGATTGTAGGAGTGCGAAGCCCTTCCGTTACCCTGGTTCCGTCTGACGTCACTCCGGTTTTCGCAGAGCGCAGCCACGTCGCGTCACAGGAGGTGCGGTACACGTTCCCCGGTGAACGCGTCCCTCCAGAGGTCGCCAAGGGACACTTTGAGGGAGTCACAGGCTATACCCGTGTGCGTGAGTATCTGCACCGTTCGGGTAGCAGGATTTTCGAAGTATTCGCTCCCGGCGCGAAGCACCCCCGCGAACGCCAGTGGCGCACGCTGGACCTGAATCGTCAGGAAAACTACGACGCAAATGGCAAGCTCACGCGGGTGATTCTGTCCGGCCCGGTTTCCGATGATGACGGCTACACCGAGAACCTGCGCACCTACGCCGAGAAGGGTGCCTTGAAGCTCACGCCTCTCACAAGCGGCTACAGCTCTTACCGCGTGTACGACTATGACGCTGCCGGTAGAGAGACCCTGTCGTTCGTGTGCTGGCGCTACGAAGTCTCGACCAACAAGCCCTACGCCCATTTCCCCTGGTGGGAGCCCGATCCTCGGCCCAAGCGCAGCCGTGAAGCCGAGCTGCAGTACGCCAGGACGCAGGTCGGTACACGCTGCGGCACGCCGGACGGCAAGATGAGCGTGGAGGGAATGGGCCCGGTGAAGAAGCTGATGGAAACGAAGTATGGCTTTGGTACCACGAAGCTCGGTTTGCCGGGCGAATGACGAGTAATGGGCTTTACGTACAGGGATGCATGCCAGGAGGCAGTCATATGAAGTCGATGGGTACGAGACCTCCGCAGAAGCGGGGGTGGTCAGTGGCGGGGCGGCGGGCAGGGGGCGTAATGCTGGCGTGTGCCGTGCTCAGCCCCTCGGCCTGGGCCTGTGGGGATAAGGTGGCAAACGATCCCTGGGTTTCCCCTTGGAAGATGGAGTACATCAGCGTTCTGACGTCCCCTCTGATCGATGACTATGCAACGGAGCTGAGAGAAGCATCGCCCATGGCCGATGGTCGCCTCTCGCTTCCGCAGATCAGGCTCAGTCGTTCGAATTCGGCGTCGCGCACGCTTCCCTTCTCCCTGCTGGGTGGGAGCATTGTGTACGTCCAGTCGGAAGACGGGGCCGGTGAACGTGTCTGCCGCGAGGAGCTGTGGCGGAGCCGGAAATCTGGTAGCTGGAATTCGGAAACGGGCGGCTTGGTGTCCCGCGAAGTGCCTTTGTCCCCTCCTACCGCCGTCGAGATTGATCCTTCAGCGAGAACAGCGGCTGCCGGACTTCTCCGGACAATATCCAAGGACTTCGTGCTCGCCGAAGCGCGTGATTATCTCTACGACGACCAGGAACGCCTCGTCGAGATCCGCAAGCACGGGCGTGGACCGGATGGCATGTTGTTCAGCCAGACATTGAACTGCATGAAGTATGACAAGCACAGTCGCCCGACATGGTCGGCGCAGCCAACTCCGGCCAGTCTGCGTCAAGGTGGAGAGGGATTGACCTGTGATCAGATGGATCAAGGCAACGCACTGGTGCAACGATATCTGCTCGACGATGATGGCCGGATGTATGCCTCCGTCAGATCAACGCCGCCGTCGCCATCGATGGGGCGGAATGTCATGGCATCGGTCAGGGGTACGTCCGGGTGGACCGGCGTTGCGGAGTACATAAGGCCGTCCGAGCGAAGCGTCTACGGATATGAGACCTATGCGATGGCCCGGATGGATCAGCAACTGGGGGTTTACGCGATCAACAGCATCGAAGGGGATCTGTTGCCGGCCGATGCGCAGCCTCTCTATCAGGATGCCGTCACCCGGCTGGGCGTGAAGGGTGCAGACCTGCGGTACGACTTCGTCAACGTCACCATTCCCGCCGAGGTGGGAATGAATGGGTTCTCGCAACTGTCGACCTATCCCCGGATCCGTAGTCATCGCGTTGCGGAGAAGATGCGGGTTCACGAAGTGCTTGATGCAGATTCCCACGCACTGCGTCGGCGGGCCTGGGCCAGCGATTCCGGGCCGGTCTATCGCCAGGAGGATTACGATAAGGCTGGACGCCTGGTGCAGGTCATCAATGGCGGGGTGAATCCTGACGTACCGATGCCGGAAGACGCCATCGCTGCAGACGGATTCGATGCACGCGTGCTCCAAGGGTCGGGCAAAGGTTACAGGGTGTTTCACTTCGACCGGCGAGGACGTCCCGAGCGCGTGCTGGTGTGCGGGAAAATTGCAGCAGGCGCGGAAGCTGGCGATGAAGTGCACTGCGGCAAAGGTGATCGTAGCGTTGTCGTCTACCAGAACAACGAGGTCAGTGGTTTCCTGAAGGATGCCTATGGATGGCGTGACCGGCCTCTGGCCGCAGGCTCTCCGCTCTGACGTCGCAGCTTTTCCACATCCGCTGTGGCTTCCCGTGCTGGTGGGATCGGCGTTCCAGCGGGATCCGATCTGGGCAATCAGGCCACCACAACGAGCGCGCAGCGGGGTGCTCAGCGTTTTGGTGATCACCCCACCGCGCGATCCATCCTGCCGCCGGCGCACGTTCCATTGCCAGGCGAGCAATCCGCCCATCCCCCTGGCGCTTTTCCACACCGGCTGTGGAATGATGCCGAATCAACCTGTGGATAGGTGGACCAGACCCTGACGGCACAAGGCCTTCCACGGTGTGGTGAAAAAACCGCCAGGGCGGATCGGCATCATCGCGGGTGCACGGGGCTGATGGCACCGTAGCGCCGTCGCTGGAGGGGATGGTCATGGGCAACGGCATGCGTGGGTTCGGACTGGTGGGCCTCGCCCTGTTGGCAGGCTGTGGCCAGGCGCCGCCGACTGCACTGGGAACGCTGGAATGGGACCGGATCACCGTGCCAGCCCCGGCGGCCGAAGTGATCGCAGCGGTGGAGGTGCGCGAAGGCCAGCCGGTCAAGGCCGGCACCGTGCTGATGCAGCTGGATCCGGCCCGTGGCGATGCCCAGTTCGCCGCCGCACAGGCCGACACCGCGCGCGCGCAGGCGCAGCTGGAAGAACTGAAGATCGGCCCACGGCAGGAGCAGATCGCGCAGGCCCAGGCACAGCTGGCCGCGCTACGGGCGGAGTCGGTGGAAGCCAGTGCCTACTACCGGCGGGTGCAGCCGCTGGCGCGCCAACGCCTGATCGCCGCCGCCGAGCTGGACCGCGCACGGGCCGCCGCCGGCAATGCCGAGGCCAGCGTGCGCGCCGCCGAGCAGGCCTGGCTGGAGCTGGTGCATGGCAGCCGCGAGCAGGACATCGCCCAGGGCCAGGCGGCCGCCGATGCCGCACAGGCCCAGCAGGTGGTGCAGGGCGTCAACCTGCAGAAGCTGCAGCTGCGCGCCCCCCGCGATGGCGTGGTCGACGCCTTGCCCTATCGGCAGGGCGATCAGGCGCCGATCGGCGCACCACTGGCGGTGATGCTGGTCGGCGAGCGCCCCTATGCGCGCGTCTACCTGCCGCAGCCACTACGGTTGCAGGTCAAGGTCGGGCAGGCCGCGCAGGTGCATCTGGAAGGGCAGGCCGCTGCGTTGAAGGGGCATGTGCGCTCGATCCGCAGCGAACCCTCGTTCACCCCGTACTACGCGCTGACCGGCGATGACGTCGCGCGCCTGAGCTACCTGGCCGAGATCGAAGTGGACGAGGCGACCGACATGCAGAAACTGCCGGCCGGATTGCCGGTGCGGGTGAGCTTCTGAACACCGGCGACGACATTGCCGTGCATGCGCAGGGCCTGACCCGGCGCTTCGGCGATCTGCTGGCCGTGGACAATGTCGACCTGACCGTGCCTCGCGGCCAGGTCTACGGCTTCCTCGGCCCGAACGGCTCGGGCAAGTCGACCACCATCCGCATGCTGTGCGGCCTGCTGGAGCCGAGCGCGGGGCAGATCGAGGTGCTGGGCCTGTCGGTGCCGGAACAGGCCGAGGCGCTGCGCCGCCGCATCGGCTACATGACCCAGCGCTTTTCGCTGTACGAAGACCTGTCGGTGCGCGAGAACCTGGAGTTCCTTGCCGCGATCCAGGACCTGCCGCGCGCGCAGGCCCGGCAGCGTGTCGATGCGCTGCTGCAGCAGTATCGGCTGCAGGACCGGCAGCCACAGTTGGCCGGCACGCTCAGCGGTGGGCAGAAGCAGCGCCTGGCCCTGGCCGGCGCCGTGGTGCATTCGCCCGAACTGCTGTTCCTGGACGAGCCGACCAGCGCGGTCGACCCGGAATCCCGCCGCGATTTCTGGGAAGCCTTGTTCGAACTGGCCGACGCCGGTACCACCGTGCTGGTGTCGACCCACTACATGGACGAGGCCGAGCGCTGCCACCGTCTGGCGATCCTGGATCGCGGCGCGCTGGTGGCTGATGGCACGCCGGCCGAACTCTGTGCGCGGTTGCAAGGGCGCACGCTGCAGGTCACTTCCTCGCAGCCGCGCCAGGCCAGCCGCGCGCTGGCCGAACTGCCCGGCGTGCTGAGCGTGGCGCAGATCGGCACGCAGCTGCGCGTGCTGTGCAGCGAAGACGCGGCCGACACGCCGGCACTGCAGCGCGCCTTGGCCGGTGCCGATCCACAGGCGCATATCGAGGCGGTGGCGCCGAACCTGGAAGACGTGTTCGTCGCCGCTACCCGAGGTCGTGGCAGGGAGCCGGCGGCATGAACCTGCGCCGGCTGTGGGCGATCATGCTCAAGGAGCTGCGCCAGCTGCGCCGCGACCGCATCACGCTGGCGATGATCGTCGGCATTCCGGTGATGCAGCTGTTGCTGTTCGGCTATGCGATCAACCTCAACCTGCGCCATCTTGATGCGGGTGTGGCCGACCAGGCGAACAGCGCGGCCTCGCGCGCGCTGGTGCAGGACATGGTCGCCACCGGTGTGATCACCCCGCGCAGCGAAGCCTACAGCCCGGACCAGTTGATGCAGGCGCTGCGCCGCGGCGAGATCAGCGTCGGCATCGTGGTGCCGGCCGATTTCGAGCGCCGTCGTTTCGATGGGCGCGAAGCGGTGCAGGTGCTGGTCGATGGCAGCGATACCGTGGTGCAGAGTGCGGCGATCCAGCTGGCGCAGGTGCCGCTGGATACGCGCCCGACCAGCAATACGCGACCGCTGCGCGAAGGCAGCATCGCCAGTGGGCAGGTCAGCGTGACCAGCTTCTACAACCCGCAGCGGCGCTCTGCGGTGAATATCGTCCCCGGCTTGATCGGGGTGATCCTGACCATGACCCTGGTGATGTTCACGGCGGTGGCGGTGGTGCGCGAACGCGAGCGAGGCAACATGGAGCTGCTGATCGCCACGCCGGTATCGCGCAGCGAACTGATGGTGGGCAAGGTGCTGCCCTATGCGGCCATCGGCCTGCTGCAGACCACGCTGGTGCTGCTGCTGGGCACCTGGCTGTTCCAGGTACCGATCCGCGGCAGCCTGCTGGACATCTACCTGGCCGCGGTGCTGCTGGTGCTGGCCAACCTGGCGCTGGGCCTGTTGATCTCCACGCGCGCGCGCTCGCAGTTCCAGGCGATGCAGATGACGTTGTTCCTGTTCCTGCCGTCGATCCTGCTGTCCGGCTTCATGTTCCCGTTTGCCGGCATGCCACGGCCGGTGCAGTGGCTGGCCGAAGTGCTGCCGCTGACCCACTTCCTGCGCCTGGTGCGCGGCATCATGCTGCGCGGTGCCTCGCTGTGGGAGCTGTGGCACGACGCACTGGCGCTGCTGGCCTTCATCGTGGTGATGATGACGCTGGCGATCCTGCGCTTCCGCAAGCGCCTGGATTGAAGCATGCCATCCGGTAGTGCCGGCCGCTGGCCGGCATCAATGCCGGTAGGTGCCGACCGTTGGTCGGCACGCCTTACTCCGCCACCACCCGCGCGCGCAGCGAGTTGGTCAGCGCTTCGGTGATCACCACATCCACGAACTGGCCGATCAGCCGAGCCGGTGCCGGGAAGTTCACCGAACGCATGTTCTCGGTCTTGCCGGTCAACTCGTTCGGGTTCTTGCGCGACGGGCCTTCCACCAGCACGGTCTGCACGGTGCCAACCATCTTCTCGGAGATGCCGGCGGCGTGCGCATTGATGCGATCCTGCAGGCGCGATAGGCGCGCGTGCTTCTCCGCATCGCTGATCGTGTCCTCCAGGTCCGCAGCCGGCGTTCCCGGTCGACGCGAATAGATGAAGGAGAAGCTGTGATCGAAGCCGATGTCCTCGATCAGCTTCATGGTCTTCTCGAAATCGGCATCGGTCTCGCCGGGGAAGCCGACGATGAAGTCCGAGCTGATCGAGATGTCCGGGCGCACCGCGCGCAGCTTGCGGATCTTCGACTTGAATTCCAGCGCGGTGTAGCCGCGCTTCATCGCCGACAGCACGCGGTCACTGCCGGCCTGCACCGGCAGGTGCAGGAAGTTGGCCAGCTGCGGCACGTCGCGGAACGCGTCGATCAGCGAATCGCTGAACTCCAGCGGGTGCGAGGTGGTGAAGCGGATGCGGCCGACGCCGTCGATCTCGGCGATGGTGCGGATCAGCAGGCCGAGGTCGGCGAATTCGCCATCGCCATACGGGCCGCGATAGGCGTTGACGTTCTGCCCGAGCAGGTTGATCTCGCGCACGCCCTGCGCGGCCAGCTGGGCCACTTCCACCACCACGTCCTCGAACGGACGGCTGACTTCAGTGCCGCGGGTGTAGGGCACCACGCAGAACGAGCAGTACTTGGAACAGCCTTCCATGATCGACACGAAGGCCGAGGCGCCCTCGGCGCGCGGCTCGGGCAGGCGGTCGAACTTCTCGATCTCGGGGAAGCTGATGTCCACCTGCGGGCGCTTCTGCTCGCGGCGGGCACGGATCAGTTCCGGCAGGCGGTGCAGGGTCTGCGGGCCGAACACCAGGTCCACGAACGGCGCGCGCTTGATGATCGCCTCGCCTTCCTGCGAGGCGACGCAGCCGCCCACGCCGATGATCACTTCACGGCCCTTGTTCTTCAGGCCCTTCCACACGCCCAGCTGGCTGAACACCTTTTCCTGCGCCTTCTCGCGGATGGAACAGGTGTTGACCAGGATGACGTCGGCGTCATCCGGGGTGTCGGTCAGTTCCAGGCCATCGCTGGCGGCAAGCACGTCGGCCATCTTGGCCGAGTCGTACTCGTTCATCTGGCAACCGTGGGTCTTGATGTACAGCTTGCCTTTCACCTGGTCGGGCTTGCGCGGACCGGCGGGCAGGGCAACGAGCGGGGTACCGCCGGGGGCGGGCGGAAAGACGTCTGGCGTCCCGGTCATGGCGCTTAATCCATTCGGGTGGCGGGAAAGCGGGCAATTCTACCCGCATCCCGGCCCTCCCGCCGTCCGCCGGTGGCTGGTCGGCCCCGGGGGGGGGGCGACGCGATTACGCCGCCGCCAGCTCCGCGTCGATCTGCCGCGAGCGGTCGAACGCCGTCATCGCGCTGATCCGTTCGATGTAGGCGGCCGTTGCCGGTGCCGGCTGCACCAGGCCGAAGGCACTGGTCCAGGCCAGCGCATTGCCCCACAGCACGTCGGCGGCGCTCATCGTCTCGCCCAGCAGGTACGGTCCCTGCGCCAGCTGGGCCTCGATCACCTGCAGCACGGTCTCGGCGTCGTTGTACGGCGACATGAGGCGCGGCGGCGGCTCGCGGTGCATCGCCTTGTCGATCATCGCCGGCTCGAAGCAGGCACCGTAGAAGGCCATCCAGCGCAGGTAGGGCCCGCGCAGGGCGTCACCGATCGGTGGTGCCAGCCCCGCTTCCGGGTACAGGTCGGCCAGGTACAGGTAGATCGCCACCTGTTCGGTCACCAGCGCACCGTTGTGGACGATGGCCGGCACCTTGCCCATCGGGTTGATGGCCAGGTAGGCCGGGGCCAGGTTGGCGCCGGCCTTCAGGTCCAACACCTGCATGCGGTAGTCGGCGCCCAGCGCTTCGAGCAGGGCCACGGCGCCGCTCGAGCGTGAACGAGTGGCGTGGTACAGGGTGATCTGGCGTGAGGTCATGGCATTGCTCCTTGCGGTGGGTGGTGAACTGGAAGCCATCCTGGGGCACTATTGCGGACGACTTCTGTCCTCGATCCTTCATGCGCCATACCGCCCATCGACTGCTGCGCCTGATCGCCCTGCTGCAGGCCCGCCGCCAGTGGTCGGGGGCCGAATTGGCCGAACGCATGGGCGTGGACCGGCGCAGCATCCGCCGCGACATCGAGCGCCTGCGCGAACTGGGCTACCCGGTGCAGGCCTCGGCCGGAGTCGGCGGCGGCTACCAGCTGGGAGCCGGTGCACCGGTACTGCCGATGCTGCTGGACGAAGAGGAAGCAACCACCCTGGCCATCGCCCTGCGCGCGGCCTCGGCCACCGTCGCCGGCATCGACGACACCGCGCGCGGCCTGCTGTCCAAGCTCGATCCGCTGGTGCCAACCCGTCGCCGCCAGCAGGCCGGCGAGGTGCATGCCGCCACCGCCACGCTGTCGGACCTGCCGGCCACCGATGCACGCCTGCTCGGACGGCTGGCCCAGCACTGCCGGCAGGCCTCGCGGCTGGCGTTCGAATACCGCAGTGCGCAGGACGCGGTCACCCAGCGTGAGGTCGAAGCCCAGCATCTGGTCAACTATGGCCGCCGCTGGTACCTGCTGGCCTGGGATCTGGGCCGCCAGGACTGGCGCACCCTGCGCGTGGACCGGATGGGCGCGGTGCGCGAATGTACCGAGCCGGGCCTGCATCGGCGCACCCCGGCGCCGCCGGATGTGATGGTGCGGCAGGCCGTCAGCCAGGCGCCGTTCGCGCTGCAGGCCATCCTGCGCCTGGCCGGCAGCCATTCCGAGCTGGAAGGCCGGATTCCGCCGTGGTGCGGGGTACTGGAGGCCGATGGCACCGATCATTGCCTGCTGCGGATGGGGGCCGAGAGCCGCGGCATGATGCTGGCGCAGATCCTCAGCCTGGACCGCGTGCCCGTGGCCCTGTGGACCACGCCACCGGAGCTGCGCGACGAACTGGCGCAGCGCCTGGCGGGCCTGGGCCAGCTGCTGGCTGTGCCGACGGTCACAGCCTGAGCCACGTCGCTTGGCAAGCCCCGGCGAAGCTGGGACACTCGCCGCCATGAAGGGGATACTGGGGACAACGGCGATCATCATCGCTGCGCTGACCGCTGCGCCGGCCAGCGCCGGTACCCTGTACAAGTGCCAGGGCGCCGATGGCGTCACCAGTTACGTCAGCAAGCGCGTGGCCGGGGCCCGCTGCAGCGCCATCAGCTACAGCCGCGATACCCGCCCGGTGTCGCGCCCGGTGGTGGCCGCACCGAAACCCGCGCCAGCCACCACCGTGGCCAGCATCGAGCGCAATCCGGTGGCCGTGGCGGCCAGCGCTGCGACGCCCGCAGTGGCTGCACCCGCACCCGCACCTGCCTCCGTGCCCACGGCCGCAACCGCCTCGCGCGGTGGGCGCATGGTCAGCGGCCAGGTCTATTCCTTCATGAAGGACGGCGTGCGCCATTACACCAGTGCGCGGCCGACCCAGGTGGCCAACCTGGGGCCGGTGCGGACCATCCGCTACAGCTTCATGGAGCGCTGCTACGCCTGTGGGGTCAATCCGCGCGTGGACTTCGGCACGGTGCGCCTGAACACCACGGCGTTCCAGGGCGAAATCACCTCGGCAGCGCGCGAGTTCGGTGTCGAGGAGGCGGTGGTACGCGCGATCATCCATGCCGAATCGGCCTACAACCCGACCGCGCTCAGCCGAGCCGGTGCGCAGGGCCTGATGCAGTTGATGCCACCGACTGCCGCCCGCTTCGGCGTCAGTGACTCCTACGACGCCGGGCAGAACATCCGCGGCGGCGTGCAGTACCTTGCGTGGCTGTTGAAGCGCTTCAACGGTGACCTGACTCTCGCGGCAGCCGGCTACAACGCGGGCGAGGGCGCGGTCGACCGTCATGGTGGCGTGCCGCCGTACAGCGAGACCCAGTACTACGTGCGCCGGGTCGGCCAGCTGGCGGACCGCTACCGCAGTGCCCTGAGCCACCAGTAGGTGCCGACCGTTGGTCTGCACGCTCTAAACGGTAGGTGCCGACTGTCAGTCGGCACGCCTTCAAAAGATTGTTGCAGTGCGTTGTGTGGCGCGCGACGGTTCCGCTACACTCGTCCAAGATTCAATGCGGCTCTGGCCCCCACCGGATCCGCTGGCAGCCTTAAAGCTACCTAATCAATATCGGAGTGCCGGATGGCCAACGATGGGGTACACGATCCAGTCAACACCGGACGTCGGCGTTTTCTTTCCGCCACCACAGCCGTGGTGGGCGCCGTCGGCGTCGGATTCACCGCAGTTCCTTTCATCAAGTCCTGGAACCCCAGTGCCCGCGCCAAGCTTGCCGGCGCACCGGTGGTGGCCGACATCAGCGCCCTGCAGGAAGGCCAACGCCTGATCGTGGAATGGCGCGGCCAGCCGATCTGGATCGTCAAGCGGTCCAAGGCGATCCTGGATGCGCTGCACGGACTGGATGGCCGCCTCAAGGACCCCGAGTCCGGCGAGAAGGACCAGCAGCCGGACTACGTGCTGAAGCAGAATCCCGAGCTGCGCTCGATCAAGCCGGACATCTCCGTGCTGGTCGGCCTGTGCACGCACCTGGGCTGCTCGCCTGAAATGGTCGCCGAGATCCGGCCCGAGCCCTACGACCCGCAGTGGAAGGGGGGGTATTTCTGCCCCTGCCACAAGTCGCGCTTCGACATGTCCGGCCGCGTCTTCAAGGACGTGCCGGCGCCCATCAACCTGAAGGTGCCCGCGCACCACTACCAGGACGACAACACCATCATCATCGGTGTCGATCCGCAGGGGGCTGCCTGATGGCCAATATCCTCAGCCGTACCGCCAGTGGCGTCGCCGACTGGGTCAATGCCCGCGCGCCGGGCCTGATGCCGGTCTACCGCAAGCATGTCAGCGAGTACTACGCGCCGAAGAACTTCAACATCTGGTACTACTTCGGTTCGCTGGCGCTGCTGGTGCTGGTCAACCAGATCGTCACCGGCATCTTCCTGACGATGCACTACAAGACCAACGCCGCCGAGGCGTTCGGCTCCATCGAATACATCATGCGGGACGTGGAGTGGGGCTGGCTGATCCGCTACATGCACTCCACCGGGGCCTCGCTGTTCTTCATCGTGGTCTACCTGCACATGTTCCGCGGGCTGCTGTACGGCAGTTACCAGAAACCGCGCGAACTGGTGTGGATCCTCGGCATGCTGATCTACCTGGTGCTGATGGCCGAAGCCTTCATGGGCTACGTGCTGCCGTGGGGCCAGATGTCGTTCTGGGGCGCCAAGGTGATCATCTCGCTGTTCGGCGCGATACCGGTGATCGGCAACGGCCTGACCGAATGGATCATGGGCGACTACCTGCCCAGCGACGCCACGCTCAACCGCTTCTTCGCGCTGCACGTCATCGCCCTGCCGCTGGTGCTGCTGCTGCTGGTGGTGCTGCATCTGGGCGCGCTGCACGAAGTGGGTTCGAACAACCCGGATGGCGTGGAGATCAAGAAGGGTCCGAAGGGCAACCGCTGGTCGCCGAACGCCCCGGCCGACGGCATTCCGTTCCACCCGTACTACACGCTCAAGGATGGTGTCGGCGCCGGCTTCCTGCTGATCATCGCGGCCTTCATCATCTTCTTCGCGCCTGGTTTCGGCGGCCTGTTCCTGGAACACGACAACTTCACCGAGGCCAACCGCCTGGTCACCCCGGAACACATCAAGCCGGTCTGGTACTACACGCCGTACTACGCGATGTTGCGCGTGGTGCCGAACAAGCTGGGCGGCGTGCTGGTGATGTTCTCGGCCATCGCGATCCTGTTCCTGGTGCCGTGGCTGGACAAGGCGCGGGTGAAGTCGGTGCGCTACCGCGGCTGGATCTCGAAGGTGATGCTGGGCGTGCTGGCGGTGTGCTTCGTGTGGCTGGGCGTGATCGGTTCCGGCCCCGGCACCGACGTGCACGAGACCTACATCGGGCGGGTGCTGACCTTCCTGTACTTCGCGTTCTTCATCACCATGCCGCTATGGACAAGGTTGGACAAGACCAAGCCGGTACCGGAGAGGGTGACCACGCATGACTGAGCGCTGGATGGTCCGGCTGGCCCTGGCGGCCACCCTGATGCTGGGCAGTTTCCTGGCCTCCGCCGCCGAGGGCGGCACCAAGCTGCTGCAGGCCGGCAACGACCTCGGTGACCGCGCATCGCTGCAGCGCGGCGCGCAGCTGTACATGAACTACTGCTCCGGCTGCCACGCGCTGAAGTACCTGCGCTATTCGCGGATGGCGCAGGACCTGGGCCTGACCGAGGAAGAGGTGATGAACAACCTCAACTTCACCGGCTCGGCGATCGGCGACCCGATTCCGGTGGCGATGCCCAAGGAGAATGCCGAGAAATGGTTCGGCAAGATGCCGCCGGACCTCAGCCTGATCTCGCGGGTGCGGGGCAGCGACTGGGTCTACACCTACCTCAAGTCGTTCTACCTGGACAGCAGCCGGCCACTGGGCTGGAACAATGCGCTGTTTGCCAACGCGTCCATGCCCAACCCGCTGTGGGAGATGCAGGGCCTGCAGCACGCCGTGCACGGCAAGCCCGAAGCGCCGGGCATGGACCCGCCGGTGACCGGGCTCAAGCTCGAAACGCCGGGTTCGGTCGATGCCGGCCAGTACGACCAGGCGGTGCGGGACATCACCAACTTCCTCGAATATGCCGGCGAGCCGGCCGCGCTCAAGCGCCAGCAGCTGGGCGTGTGGGTGATCCTGTTCCTGGCCCTGTTGACCTTCCTGCTGTACCTGCTGAAGAAGGAATACTGGAAGGACGTCCACTGATTCTGCGGCCGGCCATCGCACGGGCCTATTGGCTTTTGTGATGGTCGGTTGCACACTCGGGGAGGAGTCGACCGCTGGCACGGTGCTGGCGGCGCCGATGCGGCAGGCGGTCTCCTGTCGTAGGAGAGCCTTTGATGGCGGCGAGCGTACGCATGCGCAATACACTGACGCTGTTTTCCTCGAACGACGATGTGCTGTGCCACCGTGTACGCCTGGTCCTGGCGGCCAAGGGGGTCACCTTCGACTTCGTTCCGGTCGATCCGCAGAACCCGCCTGAAGACCTGATCGACCTCAATCCGTACCACTCGGTGCCAACCCTGGTCGAGCGCGAACTGGTGCTGTACGCCGCGTCGGTGGTCAGCGAATACCTGGACGAGCGCTACCCGCATCCGCCGCTGATGCCGGTCGATCCGCTCTCGCGCGCACGCATCCGCCTGGCCATGCTGCGCATCGAGCACGACTGGGTGCCACAGGTGCAGGCCATCCAGCTGGGCAACAAGACCCAGGCCGAGGCCGGTCGCAAGCGCCTGAAGGAACTGCTGACTGCGTCGTTGCCGCTGTTCAAGGCCAGCAAGTTCTTCCTCAATCCGGAAATGAGCCTGGCCGACTGCGCGATGGCACCGATCATCTGGCGCCTGCAGTCACTGGATGTGCCGCTGCCCAAGGACGGCAAGGCGATCGAGGACTACGGCAACCGCATCTTCCGCCACCCGGGTTTCGTCCGCAGCCTGACCGAGCAGGAAAAGAAGCTGCGCGATCTGCCGGTCTGATCCGGCCATGCCTTACCCGTCTGCACGCCGACCGGTGTGCAGGCGATCCGCCCCGGCGGGGCGCCGGGCGCGTACACTTCACGCATGACCGAAGACTTCTTCCACATGACCAGCCACCGCCCGTACCTGCTGCGGGCGCTGGTGGAATGGATCAACGACAACCAGCTGACCCCGCACATCCTGGTCGACGCCGGCGTCCCCGGCGTGCAGGTCCCGCCTTCGGCGGTCAAGGATGGCCGGGTGGTGCTCAACATCGCAGAACGTGCCGTCGTGCGGTTGATGATCGACAACGAGATGGTGAGCTTCTCGGCGCGCTTCTCCGGCACCAGCTATCCGGTGCAGGTGCCGATCAGCGCCGTGCTGGCGGTCTACGCCCGCGAGACCGGGCAGGGCATGGCGCTGCCGGACGACATCCCGGGCAACGAGACTGCGCCGACCAGCGATGAACTGCTGCATGACGAAGGTGCGCCGCCGGACGATACGCCGCCGGCCAGCCCGCCGCCCAAGGGGCGCCCGAACCTGCGCGTGGTCAAGTAATCTTTCCGACGCCGCCCCGATGGGCGGCGTTTTTCGTTTGCCGGTTCAGAGGTG
>NZ_JAPTFX010000035.1:0-35459 GCF_030985895.1 Stenotrophomonas sp. Sm6012
CGCGGCTGCTGGCGATGATCACCCGCTTGCCACCGGCCAGGCCCACCGGGCCGTTCTCGGTGTACTTGAAGGTGCGGCCGGCCACGGCCACGCGGTCGATCCAGGCCTTCAGCGTGGACGGAATGCTGAAGTTGTACATCGGCGCGCCGATCACCACGATGTCGGCGTCCAGGAACTGCTGCATCACCTGTTCAGCATCGGTCGCCTCGGCAGCATCGGTCTTGGCCAGCGAACTGCTGCGCAGATGCGGTACCGGATTGGCGTCAAGATCGCGATAATCGACCTGCAGGCCATCGATCTGGCCGGTGAAGCGGGCGACCACGGCGGCCGACAGCTGGCGGGACACGGAGTTGTCGCCAAGCACGCTGGCGTCGAGATGCAGAAGCTTCATGGCAGTCACCTATGTTCTGGGAGGAAGGGGCGGGGTGGCCCCGCCGACGGAGAGAACGATAGGTTGTTGCAAAGACGGGATAAAGGTGGTTGAATGCCACGTATTGTTCTAGATATGGAACTCGGGCATGCATGACCTGAATGATCTGTACTACTTCGCGATGGTGGTCGACCACGGCGGATTCGCCGCCGCCGAGCGCGCCTTGGGCATCCCCAAGTCGCGCCTGAGCCGCCGCATCAGCCAGCTGGAAACCGACCTGGGCGTGCGCCTGCTGCAGCGCTCCACGCGCCGTTTCGCCGTCACGGACGTCGGTACCAGCGTACACCGCCACGCGCAGACCATGCTGGCCGAGGCCCAGGCCGCGCGCGAAGTGGTGGACCGCCTCAGCGCGGAACCGCGCGGCGTGGTGCGCGCCAGCGTGCCGGTGTCGCTGGCGCAGATGCAGCTGCCCAAGCTGCTGCCCAAGTTCCTGGAGCAGTACCCGAAGGTGCGCCTGCAGCTGAACATCAGCAACCGCCGTGTGGACATCATCAATGAAGGCTACGACGTGGCCCTGCGCGTGCGTTCGCGCCTGGATGACGACGGCAGCCTGGTGATGCGCAGCTTCGGCCAGGTGCAGGAACTGCTGGTGGCCAGCCCGAAGTACCTGGACCGTGCCGGCCGCCCGAAGGACCCGGAAGAGCTGACCCAGCACGTCACCCTCAGCATCAGCGAAGACGAAGCGCGCCAGCGCTGGGAGCTGCATGGCCCGGAAGGCGAAGTGCGCCGGGTCGACCTGCAGCCGCGCGTGGCTGGCTTCGACTTCCCGCTGCTGCAGAGCATGGTGAAGGACGGCTTCGGCATCACCATGCTGCCGGAAACCGTGTGCGCCGATGCGGTGCGCAATGGCGAGCTGGAGGTGGTGCTTCCGGACTGGTCGCTGCCGCAGGGCGTGTGCCACGCCGTGTTCGCCTCGCGCCGCGGCCTGCTGCCGGCGGTGCGGGTGTTCATCGACTTCCTCGCCGAGCACCTGCCGCCGCAGCTGGAGGCCTCGCGCCTGGATTGCGGTGGTGCCTGTGAAAAGGCCAAGGAGCGGATCAAGGCCAGTGCACTGGGTGCGCTGGCGGTGGACGCGGGCTGAGGCCTGCCCTGGGAGCGCTGGGTGACGCCCGGCGCCACGCCGGTCTTGGGCAAATCGCCCGGCCGTGCGAGAATACGCGCCCGGCCAGCAGGCCGGGCCGATACGGAGAGATGGCCGAGCGGTTTAAGGCACCGGTCTTGAAAACCGGCGAAGGGTTAAACCTTCCGTGGGTTCGAATCCCACTCTCTCCGCCAGAACTCTCAAAAAGCCCCTTGAAACAGGGGCTTTTTTTGTTGCTGTCTGCATCGGCCACGATAAAGGCCACAGTGCCGCAGACTGCCGAGCCTGTCATATTCGCCGGCGCAGGGGCTGGCTAGACTCGGCCGGCACGCATGATGCGTGCACTTCGCCAATTCCGAGGACGATAGTCATGTTGAAGGGATTTAAACCTCTCACCGCAGCTGCGTTGTGCCTGCTTGGCCTCTCTGCCTTCGCCCAGAACGCCGCCGCGGCGCAATGGGTCGACAGCGGCCGCACTGCATACCTCAAGTACAGTTTCTTCGGCAGCTTCGCCGAACATACCTGCAACGCTGGCGCTGCACCGATCCAGGGCTATCCGGGCGGCTGTGCCAATGATGCACCCAGCGGCTGGACGGCCAACTACACCGCCTCCAGTGGACTGGCCAATGAGCAGGTGAATGCTTGCGGGCACAACCCGTTCCAGCTCGGTTCGGCCTGCTATGGCCTGGCGTATGCGATCAACGGGCAGGTCTACGCCGGTGGGCTGCCGGCCGCGTGCAATGTCGGCGCGCGTGCCGTGGTCACCTCCGCCCGCATGGAAACCGTCGAAATCCAGTACGAGGAGCTCGACGTCGACTTCATCGAGTCGGCGCAGGAGTACATCTGCCAGTAAGCCCGCGCAGGACGCCGCCGAGCACGGCGGCGTCCTGCCTGTTACGGCGCCGGCAGCTTCATCAGCCGCGACGATACCCCGCGTTGGGCTTGTTATGGCACAACGGGTAACTGGAGCACGACCGGAATGGCCCATGGGGTCCATTCCGCTCCACAAACACCCCCACCTTGCACACCGGGCATCGTTCCTCGTTGATGGCCGCGCCTGAAATCCCGGTCACTTCCACAGCCCCGTCCTTGACCAGCTCATCCAGGAACGGCGAGTGCTTGCCCTGCAGGGTGAACATCACTACCGAGCGCCGCGCACGCGTCAGCGCCACATAGAACAGCCGCCGTTCTTCGCTCAGCGGGTAGGTATCGCCCTCCGGCATCGCCAGCGACAGCACCGGGTCATCCGAGCGCAGGCTCGGGAAGCTACGGTTCACCATGCCCGGCAGAATCACGTAGTCTGCTTCGCGCCCCTTCGATCGATGTGCGGTCAGGAACTCGACCTCCATCGTGCTGCCAAACGACGTTCTCCACTCCGCAGGCACCGCACTGCGATCGGCCTGATAGCGCCCGAGGACGAAGACCGTTATGCGTCCGTTGCGTCCCCGCGGCACCACACCGGACAACAGTTGCTGATGCAGCCTGGTGAGGTACTGGCGCACACCGTCCTGCACCTCCTCACGCCGGGTCATCTGGAAGGCCTGCAGCACCGGGCCCATCGCTGGCGTAGCCGAACGGACCGCCTTGCCAATCTGCGCCGGATTGCGGCTGATGAAGCGGCTGGACACATCGCACAGTGCCTGCGGGCAGCGGAAAGTCTGCTCCAGTTTCAGCACCTGGCCATGTCCCATCCATTCGTGGAATCCGGTCATCACCGAAACGTCGGCGCCGGCAAAGCGATTGATCGACTGCCAGTCATCGCCCACCGCAAACAGGTGGCGGCCGGGCTGGCTGACTAGTGCACGGCAGAGACGGGCGCGGGCGCGCGAGGCATCCTGGAATTCGTCGGCCAGTACCAGGTCGTAGGGCGACGCATAATGTCCCTGCTCCAGGAGCCCGGCGGCCATGTTGAGCATGTCTTCGAAGTCGATGCCGCGCTCGTCGGCCAACGCGTTGTCCCAGGCCTGGAATACGGGGCCGGCGATTTCCAGGAAGCGGCGATAGCGTTCCTTGAATTGGTCTTCGGGCATCTGCCGCAAGCGCGCAGCCATATCGTCCAGCGTCAGGCAGTTGCTCTTGGCATGGGCAATGAAGGTGCGCATCAAGCCGATCAGGTCCGCATCCGGCATCGGCTTGGCACCCACATCGGGCAGCTCGCGGTCCGGGTTCGGATCGAGCTCGATGTCGGATGCGCCAAGCGTCTCTGCCAGATCATGCAAGGCGTGCCCGCTGCGAAGACCAAACGAGGTGGTCTCGACCAGCGCAGTGCCGCGCGCCACATGCTGTTGCCGCTTCCAGTGCATGCTCTCCGCATAGTGGGCGAAATGCTTTGGCGGCTGGCCATTGGCATCGAGCGCAAAGTGCTCGTGATACAGCGCCGCGTCCGGGTAATAGAAGTTTGGTCGATACTGGTGATGGGTGTCGGTGGCGGTATCAAATTCGTAGCGGCGCTCGTAGTCGTACGCAACGCCGTTGTAGAACAGCCAATCGGCAATGACGCACTCTTCCAGGCTCTTCACCCGCTCGCCCTGCAGAGTGCGGATATACGGCGTGCCGTCGCGGTCGTAGCCATCGGCCATCATCTCGGCGCCGAACGGTGGAAGGTCGCGGCCGAACACCAGCCGGAACATGTCCCACTGGGTGCGGAAGTGGATCGAGCGATCCTTCAGGTCATCCACCAGCTCGGCCAGCTTGTTGAAGCCCTGCGTGGCATCGATGGCCCATTCGGGAATGTCGGGCTTGCGCCCGGTGGCCTTGCCGATGATGGCCAGGCCCAACGCATGGAAGGTCCGCGCCTCGACCACGGTGTCACCCATGCCGAGCCGATCAAAGGAGCGCTGCGCGCGCGCTTCCAGTTCCTTGGCCGCATCTTTGTTGAAGGCGAGCATGACGATCCGCTCTGGTTCGACAAAGCCGCGATCGATGGCATAAGCCGCCTTGGCGACCATCGTGGAGGTCTTGCCAGAGCCGGCCGCGGCCACGACCTGCACGCGGTTGTCGAAGCAGATGACCGCGCGGGCCTGTTCCTCGGTCAGCGGTCTGCTCTCGACCCGGTCCAGGAAGTCCTTGGCCAGGACCAGCTCACGCGTGGCCATGGCGTCGTTCGCTTCGGCCCATACGGCGGGCCAATCCAGATGCCAGTCGTTCAGCGCTTCCAGCGCGGCCAGATGGTGGGTGGAGCGCAGGTCGTCATGCACGCTGGCATCGAGGAACAGGCGCTCCAGCTCATCCGGGGAGAGTGGCAGGGCGGGGCGGTCGGCCAGCAGCGCTTGTTGTTGTTCGTGGGTGATCCAGCGGCGGCTGGCGTGACCGCGATCGGTCAGTGCGTCCGCCGCGCTCAGCCACGCCTGGATCTGCGCCAGCACGTCCTCGAACAGGCCCCTGCGCCCGCGCGTGCTGCGCGCGGACAACACGCCCTGCACAGCCGCTGCAAGTTGGGCTGCTTGCCGATTGGGCAGCCCGCCCACGGACACAGGCCCACCTTCAGTCTGCAGAGCAACCCGGGCCCAGAACAGCCCCGGGACAACCTGCACGTGATGATCGCCATCCACGTGCTGGCGGTATTGCTGGCCGCCAAGGGTCAGCTCGAGGTGTTCGCCATCAAGCCGCAGCCGCCACAGTGGCGAGCGGGTCACACGCTGGCCCCAGCCCGAGGGGCACCATTCCATAGACATCCAGATACTGCCTTGCATGCTTCACCGGGCGTATAGCGCCCTTACAGCCCCATGATAAGGGGCCTTGGTGCCGCATGTGGCGCTCGCGCATCTGTCGCGCTGGCTGATGGTCTGTCACGCGTTCACATCAACGACAATCCGCCCGCGCACCTTGCCCGGAATGATCTTCTCGTACACGTCCAGCACCTCGGCAAGCCCGATCTGCTGCACCGTGCTTTCCAGCTTCTGCGGGTCCAGGTCGATGGCGAGGCGGTCCCATGCGCGCTGGCGCACGTCCTGCGGGGCATTCACCGAGTCCACGCCGGCAAGGGTGACGTTGCGCAGGATGAAGGGCAGCACCGAGCCATGCAGTTCATCGCTCTGCGCCAGCCCGCAGGCGGCCACGGCGCCACGGTACTTGGTCTCTGCAATCGCGTTGACCAGCGTCGGTCCACCGGCAACGTCCACCACGCCCGCCCAGCGTTCCTTGCTGACCGGCCGGTCGCGCGGTTCGGAGAACTGCGCGCGGTCGATGATCTCCGCCGCACCGAGGCTGTGCAGGTACTCGGCATGTTCCGGACGGCCGGTGGCGGCCACCACGCGGTAGCCCAGCCTGGAAAGAATGGCCACGGCAATCGAGCCCACGCCGCCATTGGCGCCAGTTACCAGCACATCGCCCTTTTCCGGAGCTACGCCCGCGTCTTCCAGCGCCAGTACGCACAGCATGGCGGTATAGCCGGCAGTGCCGATGGCCATGGCATCGCGGGTGGTCAGGTTGCCGGGAATCGCGTTCAGCCACTCACCCCGCACGCGGGCGCGCTGGGCGAGGCCGCCGTGGTGGCCCATGCTCAGATCCCAGCCATTGAGCACCACGCGATCACCGGTTTTGAAACCGGCATTGCTGGATTCCAGCACCACGCCCGCCAGGTCGATGCCGGGAATGAGCGGATACGTGCGCATGACCGGGCGCGAATGGGTCAGCGCCAGCGCGTCCTTGTAATTGAGCGTCGAGTATTCAACCTGCACCAGGACGTCGCCATCCATCAGGTTGGCTTCATCGAAATCGACAAGTTCGGTGGAAACTCCATCGTCGGTCTTGCGGGTCAGCAGCGCCTTGAAACTCATGGTGGGGCCTCGCGTTCAGGGGATGGCTCCATGCTAGGCTCGCACCGCTATTGCAACAAGAACGATGGTTTTTCGTAGGTACTATGGTTTTCCGGAGTAGGTATGCGTAGCAGGCGTTGGGACAACAAGAGCGGGTGCGCCGTGGAAGTCACGCTGTCGGTGATGGGCGGCGTGTGGAAGCCGATCATTCTTTTCCACTTGATGACTGGCAAGCGGCGTTTCATGGAATTGACGCGGCGGGTACCCAACGCCACGCAATCCATGCTGACCAGCCAGTTGCGCGAACTGGAGGCCGATGGGGTGGTGATCCGCCACGTCTATGCCGAAGTGCCGCCCAAGGTGGAATACGAACTTTCCGAATTCGGGCGCACGCTGGTGCCGGTGCTGCTGGCCATGCGCGAATGGGGCGAAACCTACCGCGGCTACCAGAGCAGCCAGAATGACAACTGAAACGTGAGGGGTGTTGGCTGCACCCCTCTACTGCACGCGGCGCCAGGGATCAGGCGGGTTGTGCTTTCCGGCCCTGGATGAGGCGGGCCGCCAGCAGGGCCAGGGTGACCACCCCCGACGCGATGGCCAGCCACAGCATCAGCAGGGAATTGTCAGCTTCGCCGACGGCCACGGCCACCGAGGGATCTTCGGCGTTGTAGCGGATATCAATTTCTTCTGCTTCGTCGGTCGCGCGCATCTGATTGCCAAGATCGTTGGAGACCGCGATCTTCTCCACGCGTGATTGCCCGTCTTCGGTTTCGAACTCGACGTTCAGAACAAAGTTGCTTTTTCTTCCTCTCTTTTCGTCCCAATGCACCTCGGTGACGAGGCCTACCGCATCGCGTCCTTCAATGCCGTCAGTGAGGGCGTGGCGGTGATGGTCGTTGTAGGCGGTCACCGAAAGTGCGACGGCCACGCCAGCGGCAACAAGAATATTGCGCCAGGAAGTGAATTCCATGATGAGCTCCTGCTCCATTTGAAGTTCGCGACTATAAACATCGTGTCGCAGCATTCGCATCGAAATGGGGTTGATCGCACATTCCGTTGTGATCCATTTGCGCGCTCGAATGTGCCCCGAAGCCCTTGCGTGAAAGCGTTTACGGCGTGTATCCGGCACGGGCGGCCGTGTTGAAGCTGAAGTTGCAGGGCGGGCGTATTGCGACTTTCTGCGCGATCGCCATAGCCAGTGTGTCGCATTCGGCTCGGTGTGATCGTTGGATAGCTCGCGCTGACGTGCACGAGGCGTCGGCGAAGCGCGTCAGTCGGTGGGCGATTCGCCATCCTGTGACGCAACCAGCGTAGGCACGTGTCAGCGCGGAGTTTTCCTACTTTTCATCGACGCGGGAGTGCGCCAATCATCGCCGCGCCAAGGCACTCGCCCTGGCCGGGATTGGCGTCCCGAACTTACGTAGTACACGGCGTCGTGCTTGCATCTAATGTTGCGGTCACGACAATGCACCCTCTGCCAGTTCATGGCGGACGGTGCGTGGGGGTTCTAGGACCCGCCGGCTTTCGTACTACGTATCCGGCACGCCAACCCGCACCGTCCGCCACCTTGCATCTGCAGGTGGCCACACCGTGAGGTTGTCGCCATGCCTGACCGTACTCCCGACGTTCCCCGCCTGCGCCAGCTGCTCGGCGCCGCCGCGCGTGATCTTCCCGCCGCCCTGGCCGAAACGCTTGAAGCGGCACTCTGCGAATCCGCGGAGTCTGTCGCGCCGTCGGCGTTCTTCGCGCACTTGAAAGGCCACGGTGAGAATCTGCGAGCCGATGGCCAGCCCTGGACCGAAACCCGGCTCAGCCCTGGCCGCGCCTTCGATCTGGCCCTGGCCACCCGCAGTGCCTCGGGCATCACCGCGCTGACCGCCATGCTGCACGCCGCGCATGTGGCGCGGGAGAGTGATGATCCCGCCTGCTGCCCGTCCGCAGCGCTGGTCGAAGGCCTGTTCAACGCCTGCCAGGTGCTGTCGCTGCAGGTGGAGCGCTGCCTGGTTCCGTGATGGCGCAGGCTGCGCGGGGCTTTGCTGCAGCCTCACGCGGTCTTTGCAACTCGGCGGGCAGGCATTGCTAAGTTCGCTTGGCATCCATCACAGGAACCTGCAATGACCCGGACGTCCACGCGTGTACTGCTCGGCCTCTGCCTGATTCCGGCCGCGGCCTTTGCCCAATCCGACCGCCAGGTAGCCGAAGACATGGTCACCCGCGCGGCCAATGTCTGTCCTGGCCACAGCAGCGAGCGCACCACGCCGACAGTGAAGAAGGTGCCGGTCGGTGCACTGCGCGTCATGCTCGACCGTGGGCTGGTGATGTGCCCGGACCGCCGGCTGGATGCTTCTGCGCCCGCGGTGTTCTACGGCCGTGTGGGTGTGTTCGGCTGGAATCCGGAAGTGCCGGCCGCTGCGACGGTGGTCGTGGCGAAGATCGACCAGATGACCCGCAAGGATGAGTACCCGGTGGAGACGCTGGTGTGGGATGCCAAGGGCACCGCGCTTACCCAGCAGACGGTGCCGGCGTTCGAGCCGCGGCCGGGTGCGGCGGTGCTGTACAAGGTGCGCTGACTGCCGCGCGCTACCCGCTGGATGCCCACTTTGGTGGGCGCTCTGGCGCTCGCGCGTGGTGACGGAGCCGTGCCCACCACGGTGGGCACCTACCAGAGCGATGCGACCTGGCATCCGCCAATGCCGCACGATCAGGCGCTGACCCCGTACCGAGGCGTTACTTCGCCGGGGCGTCTGCCGTCTGCGCGGCCACCATGGCCTGCTGCATTTCCTTCAGCGACAGATAACCATCGCCATCAGTATCCAGCCCCGCGAAATACTTTTCGATTTCCGGCACCACGGCGGCTTCCTTCCTGCTGATCTTCCCGTCTTTGTCGGCATCCATTTCCTTGAACGCGGCGTCGATGGAGTCGGCCTGCTTGCCGAAGCGTGCCTGTTGGTACTTCGCGTACTCGGCCTTGTCGATGCGCCCATCGCCGTTGCTGTCCATGACGGCGAAGCTGGAATCGATATAGGCCTGCTTCGGGTCGCCACTGGCGGCGTGGCCGATCAGCGGTGCGGCACACAGGGTGATGAAGAGTAGCGTCTTGTTCATGCGGTCGGTTCCTTCGGAATGCAGGGCAGGTCAGCGGCAGGGATAGCTGTAGCCATCCGAGCCACGGTAGGTGTCGTTGCGGCGGTCGTAGTTGCCGTAGCGGTTCATGCAGTAGTCGGCACGTTCGCGGGTCTCGCGCTCGCGCTTGGCAGCAGCAGCGATTACGCCGGCAACTACCGCTGCGCCCACAACGCCCACCACCACGCGCTTGGCCTTGTCGTCATCGCGCCGTTCGCGCTCCCGTTCGCGCTCGCGGCGCTCCCATTCGTCGCGCTGGCGGTCGTGATAGCCCCGGTCCCAGCCGGAGCGATAGCCATCGCGGTCCTGTGCATGGGCGTCGCCCGCGTATGGAATCAGCACCAGCAGCTGCAGTGCGGCCCCCAGCAGCAACGCCGTACGCCCTGTATTCTGAAACATCGTTCCGCTCCTGTGCGGCTGTGTCGGTCGTATCAGTACAGCGCGCGGACATTGCGCGAACCTGTAGTCGTTCCTGTGGAATGCGCGTTGTTCAGCGCACCAGCGCCTCCACCGGGTCCAGCTGCGCCGCGCGGCGGGCCGGCAGGAAGCCGAAACCAATGCCGATCAGGCTGCTGCAGGCAAACGCGGCCAGGATCGAGGCGCTCGAGAACACCAGCGAGAAGCCGATGTCGGCCAGTGCCAGCACGGCCCCCAGCGCCAGCGCCACGCTGATACCCAGCACGCCACCGAGCAGGCAGACCAGTACCGACTCGATCAGGAACTGCTGCAGGATATCGCTGCGGCGCGCGCCCACCGCCATGCGCACGCCGATCTCGCGGGTGCGTTCGGTCACCGACACCAGCATGATGTTCATCACCCCGATGCCGCCAACTACCAACGCGATGGCGGCAATGGAGCTGATCATCAGCGTGAGGATGCGGGTGGTCTGCTCGATCGACGTGCGGATCTGCGCATTGTTGCTCATGTAGAAGTCGCGCCGCCCATGCCGGCGCTCCAGCAGCCGGCCGATGGCGGCCTCCGCCGCCTGCATGCCGACGGTGTCGGACACGCGCACGGTAATGCTGGACACATGGCTCTGCCCCAGCATGCGCGCCATGGCGGTGGTGTAGGGCACCCAGACCTGCAGCAGCGAGGCATCGCCGACGGCGCCGGCCTCCTTCTTCACCACGCCCACCACCCGCACCGGAACGTTGCCCAGCAGCAGGGTCTGGCCGATCGGGTCTTCCTGCGCGGCGAAGAACCGCGCCCGCGTATTGGCGTCGATCACCACCACCTGCTGGTAGCCGGCGATGGCGGGCTGGGCAAAGAAGCGGCCCTGCCCGAGCTTCAGGCCGTGCACGCGGAAATACTGCTCACTCACGCCCTGCATCTGCACGTTGGCCGAGCGGTTGCCGCGCTGGGCGGTGCCACTGCTGGCGACGCCGGGCGTGGCGCTGTCCACGAACGGTTGCGCGGCCAGTGCCGTGCTGTCGCCGGGTGTCAGGGTTTCCACCTGTGCGGCGTGCACATCGCCGAAGCCGGAGCCCGGGTAGACCTCGATGGTGGTGGTGCCCAACGAGGCGATGTTGGACAGGATGGCCTGGCGTGCGCCAGTGCCCAGGGCGACCACCGACACCACCGAGGCAATACCGATGATGATGCCGAGCATGGTCAGGAAGGTACGCATGCGGTGCGCGTTCATCGCGCGTAGGGCCATGCGGAAGGCTTCGCTGAAGCGGTCGCGCAGGGCTTGCCAGCCGCTGCCTTGGCCGCGCACCTGCAGGGTGGCTGGGTTGCTCGAGGCCGCCGCTGTCGCGGCAGCGGTAGGGTGATCATCGACGATGCGCCCGTCGCGGATCTCGATGATGCGTTGCGCATGCTCGGCCACCGCCATGTCATGGGTGACCAGCACCACGGTGTGGCCTTCGGCATGCAGTTCGCCGAGGATCTTCATCACCTCCTTGCCGGACTGGGTGTCCAGTGCGCCGGTGGGCTCATCGGCGAAGATCACCGCGCCGCCGTTCATCAATGCGCGCGCGATCGATACGCGCTGCTGCTGCCCGCCGGACAGCTCGCCGGGCAGGTGCTGCATGCGTTCGCCCAGGCCCAGCCGCTGCAACAGCGCCTGCGCGCGGGCATGGCGGTCGGCGCTGGGTTGGCCGGCATAGATGGCCGGCACTTCCACATTGCCCAGCGCGGTCAGGTCGGTCAGCAGGTGGTAGCGCTGGAAGATGAAGCCGAAGTGCTCGCGACGCAGTTCGGCCAGTTCGTCCGGCGACATCTGCGCGGTCTCGCGACCGGCAATCTGATACGCGCCGGCCGAGGGCCGGTCCAGGCAGCCCAGGATGTTCATCAGGGTGGACTTGCCCGAGCCGGACTGGCCGACGATGGCCACCAGTTCACCGGCACGGATATCCAGATCAATGCCATCGAGCACGACCAGGGTCTGTTCGCCAGCGGCGAATTCACGGCGGATGCCGCGCACGCGCAGCAGCGGTGCGTCGTTCTCTGCGTCCGTCATGGCTGTGCGGCGGGTGTGGCGGCGGCATCGCCGGCCTGGGCCAGGACCACCTGCTCGCCTTCCTGCAGGCCACTGCGCACTTCCACGTTGATCTGGTCGTCCAGCCCGGTGGTGATGCGCCGCGGGGCAGGGTGGCCATCCGCGCCGCGTACCTGCACGTTGTAACTGCCATCGGTGGCGCGCGCCCCCAGCGCGGCCGAGGGAATGGTCAGCACGCCCTTGGCACGCCCCAGTACGATGCGCACCTGCGCGGTCATGTAGCTGCGCAGGCGGCCGTCGGCGTTGTCCACGTCGAACTGGCCGTTGTAGTACATGGCGGTGCGGCTGGCGCCCGCCGAAGCCCCTGCCGGACTGAAGCCGGAGGTGTCTTCGTTGGTGATCGACTCCGGTGCCGGCGCGATGTCGCGCAGCGTGCTGCTGTAGCGTCGGCCGTTGTCGCCCAGGATGGTGAAGAATGCCTCCTGTCCCAGCGCGGTGTGCACCACGTCGGCTTCGGAGATCTCGGCGTAGACGGTCATCACGTCCTGGTTGCCGAGCATCACGATGGTCGGTGCGCTCTGTACCGCATTGACGGTCTGGCCCTGGCGCGCGACCACGGCCAGCACGGTGCCATCGGTGGGCGCGGTGATGCGGGTGTAGCCCAGGTTGGTCTGTGCCACATCCACATCGGTCTGCCGCTGCACCACCTCGCCATCGAGTGCGGCGATCTGCTCCCGCGTGGCATCGACCTTGGCCTTGGCCGCATCGTAGTCGGCGCGTGCGACCAGTTGCCTTGACACCAGTGCCTGCTGGCGTTGAAGCGTCAGCTGGTACTGGCGCAGATCGGTGGCGAGGGCATCGCGGTTCGCGCGGGCGCTGCGCTGGGCGGCCTGCGCGCTCTGCAGCGCATTGCGCTGGGTGCGCGAGTCGATTTCGGCGATGAGGTCACCGGCCTTTACCTTGTCGCCCAGCTCTACATGCAGGGTTTCGATGCGGCCGGAGACCTGCGCGCCCACGCTCACCAGCCGCGAGGGCTTCAGCGTGCCGGTGGCTTCCACCACCTGTTCGATGTTGCCACGGGTGACCGGCGCCACCTCCAGGTGCGGCGGCGGTGCGGGCCGCAGCCAGGCAAACAGGAGCAGCGCGGTGCAGAGCAGTACGGCGGCAATGATGAGCACGCGGCGACGCTTGCGCGGTACGGCGCTCATCGGCTCAGCATCCAGAAAATACAGGGCATCTTGGGTCCTCGCGACAGATGGGATGCACGCCGGCGGGCGTGGATGGTCGTCGAGTCTCGATGCGCTGGATTGCGTGAACCTTGCGGTGGTGCTGGCCTATCCGTGCACCGTGCCGAGTGCGAGCAGGGTTACCGCGATGAACTGCAGCACGCTGCCGAGCGCCAGCAGGACGTGGCGCAGGCGTTGCGACACGCGGCGCAGGCTGCAGAGCTGGCACATCGCGCCGGCCAGAAGCCAGGCTGACGTGATGAGCGGCCTCGGACCTGTGGCACTGATCGCGAAGACCGGCAAGGTAACGGCCAGCATCATGCCGGCGGCACGCGCGTCCAGCGCCCGGGGGATCGAGGGAACAGGTCGGGATGCTGCCTCGCGCCACACCGCCAGCATATGCAGCCCCGCATGCGGGGTGACGAACAGTACGATGGCGGCGGCTGTTCCCAGCGCCTGGCGGAATGTTGCAGCCACCAGTGCCATGCCCGGCAACAGCAGGAAAAGTGCGCCGGCCAGGCGTATCAGGGCGTCCACCCGCTCCGGTTCGGCAGGTATCCGCAGCCAGTGCGTCCAGTGCTTCCCTCCACGCTTGCGCCACGTTCGCGCGCGATGATTCCACGCTGCCGCGGTCAGACTGGACGTACAGCCGGGGGGCGGAGTACGCGTGGTAGACGAAGGGGGATGCGCTCCCTGTGTCACATGCAGGCTTCCTGTCAGACCCGGACGCGGCATCATGAGCAATGCCACGCCTGCAGATGCTGTGCGGCGGACATTGCCGCAACCTTGCGCATCGGCCCTGGTCGCCACGCGTGGACAGCGGGCAGTCAGACCCACAGGCGGGGTGCGCTCAGCGCTCCGGTGGCGGCTCGCTGCTGACGCCCGGATGCAGCGGGAACTCGACCCGGATCAATGCGCCGCCGCTGGGTGCATCCAGAATCGTGACGCGGCCGCCATGCCGGTCGATCACCTGCCGCACCAGATTCAATCCCAGCCCGGCGCCCGTCTGCCGTGGGCGCAGGCGCTGGAAGGGCTCGAACACGCGCTCGCGCTGGTCGACCGGAATGCCGGGGCCGTCGTCCTCCACTTCCAGGCAGCTGCCCTGCACGCGCACGATGATATGGCGCCCGCCATGCTCGGCCGCATTCAATACCAGATTGGAAAGCACGCGCTCTACCGCGCCGGCCTCGCCCAGCACCGGGAAGTTCGGTTCCACCGCGACGGCGACCGTCTTGTCGGACTGGATCAACAGCGGCGCCAGATCGGCCACGACCCGCTTGGCCACGCGGGCCAGGTTGAGCGAGTCCTTCGGTCCATCTTCTTCCATGCGGTGCAGGTCCAGCAGTTGCTCGGCCAGCGTCGCCAGCCGCGCGACTTCCACGGCCAGGCTGCGGGACGTGGCGTCGTCGGTCGCATCGATCTTGACCCGCAGGATCGCGATCGGCGTACGCAGCTCATGGGCGGCGGCGGCGATGAAGCGACGCTGCCGCTCGTGTCCCTCGTCCAGGCGGTCCAGCGCTTCGTTCACCGCCGTCACCAGTGGAGCAATCTCCACTGGTACGGCGGTCTCGGTCAGGCGGATGCCGCGACGGCTGGCGGAGATGTTGCGGGCCTCCTGTGCGATGCGTTCCACACCGGCCAGGGCGCGACGGACGATGATCGGGGTCAGGATGAGGGTAACCACGCCCAGCAGCAGGAAGATCGGCAGGGTGATGATGTGTGCGGCCAGCGCCATCTGCCAGGTCAGCGAATCGGTTTCGCCATGGGCCATGATGGTCAGCTTGCCGGCCGGGCCACTGTGCTGGCGTATCGCCACCGCAAGGCCATCGCTGCGGTCGCGGCCGCGGAGGTCGCCATAGGGAATGCCGTCGAGGGCGCCCACCAGCGATGCGTAGGCAGGTGGAACATGGCCGAAGGTCACATGGTGGCCATGTTCATCCTCGGCGATGAACCACGCACCGGGGACGATCTTCAGCAGCTCGGACAGCTCAGGCGTGTGCTCCACATACAGTTCGCCTGTGCTGTCGCGGTGAACGGCCTCTGCGGCCACCGGGGCAAAGGTCTGGATGGTGTAGTAGCCGCCGCTGTCGGCACGCACCAGTACCATCAGCAACGCAAAGAACGCCACCAGCAACGCAAGCAGCTGGTAGATCAGCGTTTTGACGATCAGCGGGCGCTTCAGGGAGGTGCGTCGCGCCATTACTTCGTTTCCCGCATCAGATAGCCGACACCGCGGATGGCATGGATTTCCACCCCGGCATCGGCGTCGGCCAGCTTGCGCCGCAGGCGTGAGACATGCGAGTCGAGCGTGTTGGAATGGATGCCGTCGTCGAAGCCGTACACCGCCATTTCGATGGACTCGCGCAGCACGGTGCGGCCCAGCCGGCGGGCGAGGGCGGCCAGCACCCGGATCTCGCGGCGCGGAAGCTCCAGTCGCTGCCCACCTACCGTGGCCTCGCCCGAGGCGGGGTCGAACAGCAGCCGGCCGATGCTCACCGGGTCTACCTGCATGCCGCCCGGCCGGCGCCCGGCTGCCCGGATCCGCGCGAACAGTTCCTCCAGCGCGAAGGGCTTGGCCAGATAGTCATCGGCTCCCTCATCCAGGCCGGCGATGCGGTCCGGCAACTGTCCCAGCGCGCTGAGCACGATGATCGGTACCCCGGGGTTGTGCCCGCGCAGCACCGGAATCAGGCCCAGCCCGTCGCCATCGGGCAGGGTGCGATCCAGCAGTACCAGATCGTGCGACCCGGAAAGCGCCGCTTCGCGGGCCAGTGCCAGCGTGTTGGCCAGGTCCACCACGTAGCGCTCGCGCTGCAGGGCGGACTTCAGGGTGGCAGCCAGTTCGGCTTCGTCTTCGATCAGCAGGATGTGCATCGGCGGGAATCGGACGGGAAGGGGCGCGGGGGACTTCGGCAGGCGCCGGCACCGTATTACAGGAACATTGCGTGAACATGGCGTGCCAACGCAGGGTGAACCCCGCAGCGGTGCGGCCATCTGGCGCAAGGTTGGCGCAATCCGGGCACTCCAGCCTTGGCGCCCGTCTGCTGATCCCCAACCCTGGAGTGCCCATGAAGTTGTTCGTTCCGCTGTTGTTCGTTGCCGCGCTGGCCGGCTGTACCACCGCCAGGATGACCGTCACCCCCGATGGTCGCCGTGGCGTGTCCATCGACTGCAGCGGCTCCAGTTCCTGGAGTGGCTGCTACGAGAAGGCCGGGCAGATGTGCCCGGGGGGCTATGTGGTCTTCAGCAAGGATGGCGATGAAGGAAACGCCATCGCGGTGGGCAACAAGAACGGTTTCACTTCCACCCAGATGGTCACCCGCTCGATGCTGGTGTCCTGCTCGCACTGACGCTGGCAGGGGAGGTGGGTTGCCACTTCCCCCGCTGCTCCCTGCAGCACGGCCTCAGAAGCTGTAGGCCGCCTGCACATACACCCGCCGCGGTTCACCCGGGAAGTGCCCGTTGCGCTCGATGAAGCCGCTGGCGGCGTACACCTTGTCGAACAGGTTCTTGACGTTGGCCTGGAACTGCCACTGCTTCCACGTGGTCTTCCAGCTCACATCGAACACGGTGTAGGCCTTCACCGTCTGTCCGTCGAGGCTGACACGTTCTCCGACATGATCCACGCCGAAGCCGATCGCTGAGTTGATCGAGGGCAGGTCATAGCGCGTCCACAGCCCTACTTTGTTGCGTGGAGCGTTGGCGAAGCGGTCGCCCGAGGCATTGGTAATGCCGCCTGGACCGGCATCCTTCACCCGCGCGTCGTTGTAGGCATAGGTCAGATTCAGTACCCAGCGCTCGGTGATGTCGGCCAGCAGGTCCAGTTCCATGCCGGTGCTGCGCACCAGGCCCAGCGCCGCAAGCTGGTTCACCCCGCCGATCACCTCGCCGGTGGCCTGCACGATGTTGCTGCGGTCGATGCGGTAGGCCGCCATGTTCAAGGTCACGCGGTTGGCCAGCAGGGATTTCAGGCCCACCTCCCACTGCCTGCTGCGCTCGGCGTCGAACGGGCCGCCTGCGGCCGGGTTCTGGTTGGCCGCGCTCTGCGGCACGAAGCCACTGGCCACGTTGGCGTACACGTTCAGCCCCTCGCGCACGCTGAAGGTGCTGCCCAGCCGCCAGCTGAGGTCGTTGCCTTCCACGCCGCCGCCACCCAGTCGGTCCTCATCCCTGAAGCCATCCCAGCGCAGCCCGGCCAGCACGTGCCAGCGCGGGCCCAGGGCCAGCTCATCCTGCAGATAGCCGCCGTAGCGCTTGCTGCGCGTGGAGGTGCTGCGCCAGGGCAGGGTGGCCAGGTTGTAGTCATGCCAGGTGCTGGCGCCATAGGCCGGGTTGAACAGATCGATGCCGCGCACCGGGCCGGCGCCGCGTGCCAGGTCGGCGCTGTTGGCGGTCTGCGCGGTGAAGTCGGCGTCGAGCTGGTACACATCGGCGCCGAACAACACCTTGTGTTCAATGCGTCCGGTGTTGATCCGCCAGACCGCATTCGCGCTGGCGGTGAACGCCTCGTTGTCGCGGATCTGGTTGCGCAGCTGGCGCGTCATCCACTCGGCCACGCCATCGCGGTCACGGTCGATCAGCCCCATCGGCTCGTGGTACATCTGGTGCTCGTTGTTGCTGAACCAGCGTGCGGCAACGTCCACGTCAAGAGTGTCGCGCGGCGCGAAACGGTACTGCACCAACGCCACCTTGGCGCGCATGTCGAGGAAGTCGCTGGCCTCGTTGTGGTTCCAGCGGCGGTCGGTCAGGAAGGTCCCGGCATCGTTCACCGGTACACCGCGCAGGCGGTTGCCGCCCAGATTCTGGGTGATGTCGGTGAACTGCAGCACCAGTTCGCCGGTCTGGCCGACATCGAAGGCCAGCGACGCATCGCCGATCACGCTTTCGCTGTCGGCGTTCCAGCGCACGCCTTGTTCGCTGTCGGCATACAGGCCTGCGCGATAGCGAACGCTGCCGGTGGCATTCAACGGTCCGGTGCCTTCGATCGAGCCCGCACGGAAATCCTTGTCGCCCACCTGCAGCTCGATGCGGCGCTCGGCACGGGCCTTCGGCTTGCGCGTCACATAGTTGATGACGCCGCCGGCATCGCCGCCGCCGTACAGCGCACCGGCAGGGCCCTTCAATACCTCCACGCGCTCGATGTTGAACAGCTGCGGTACCGAGAAACCTGCATAGGGATCGCCACGCAGGCCGTCGTACAGCACGTTTTCCTGGCGGAAGCCGCGCAGGGTCACGCCGGCATAGCTGAAGAAGCTGATGCCACTGATGCTGCGGTACAGGTCGGTCACCTGGCGCGCGGCCTGGTCGTCGATCAGCTCGCGCGGGATCACCTGGATCGACTGCGGGACGAGTTCCAGCGGGGTGTCGGTACGAGTACCAACGGCCGCATCGGTGGCGCGGTAGAGGGTCTGCGCACGGCCGCGGACTTCGACCCTGTCCAGGTCCCTGGGTGCGTCTACCGGGGTCTCGTCGGCCAGCGCGGGGAAGGTCAGGGAAAGGCCCAGCGCAAGGCACAGGGTGCGCGACAGAGGAGTGGAAAGGGGCATGAGGGCGAAGTGGGGTGGCTACAAATGAGAAAGAGTAGCATTTGCAATACTTCGTGACCTATCCCCCGAATGCGCTATGGACGCAGCGCCGGGTCTGTATATGGCGTGCCTGCCAGGGCCACCAGCACCCCGGTGGCACCACGCACGATCAGCTGCAGCATGGCCTCGCGTGGGTCTTCACCGCGCCGCTGGCTGGCCAGGCCCTTTTCGTAGGCCGCCACCATCGACGCCATCAACATGCCCGCGCCCAGCCTCGCCTCGGCATCGCTGGCGGGCCGGCCGGCAGCATCGGCCATCAGCTGCGCCAGGTCGTCGCTCAGTTGCGCCTGCAGCCTGCGCGCGTGCGCGACAAGCACGGGACTGGCGGCCACGGTCGCCCAGAACGCCGCTGCGCCGGCGTTGATCCGCAGCAGCGGATGACCGCTGTCCAGCAGTTGCCGTACCAGCGACTGGAAGGCGCTCAGCGGGGCCATGTCGTTGCGGGCCAGCATGCCCTCGCGCAGCAATGCGCGCGCTTCCTCGTCGCGGTCGAAGACCAGGTCTTCCTTGCTGGCGAAGTAGTTGAAGACCGTCTTGCGCGAGACCCCGGCGGCCTCGGCGATCTCGGACATCGACACCGCCTCGAAGCCGCGCCGGATGATCAGCTCGGTGGCGACGTCTGAAATCGCTTGTCGGGTCTCGGCCTTGCGCTGCTCGCGGCGGCCCGGGGGTGGGGTCATCGGAGGTTCACTTGTAGAAACGTACACCGAGTGTAACATTCTGATGGCCAGAGCGCCGGCCCGGTGCTCACGAGGAAGTCCCAATGCTGTACGACGTCGTCATCGCCGGTGCGGGCCCGGTTGGCCTGTTCCTGTCCTGCGAACTGGCCCAGGCGGGCTGTTCGGTACGGGTGCTGGAACAGGCCGAGTCCGCCGAAACCCCCTTGAAGCGCCTGCCATTTGGCCTGCGCGGCTTGAACGCCCCCACCCTGGAGGCGTTGGATCGCCGCGGCCTGCTGGATGCGGTTGCCGCGACCCAGGTGCTGAAGCCAGGCAAGGGCGCGCCCCCGCCCGGCACGGCGCACTGGCTGGCGCAGCCACGGCCGTTGGGCGGCCACTTCGCCGGCATTCCGTTCGCGCTGGACAACGTGGACAGCGGGCGCTGGAACTGGCGGCTGCCCACGCCGGTCGGCACGCAGATGGCGATCGAGCTGCAGGCGCTGGAAGCGGTATTGACCGAGCGCGCAGTCGGGCTGGGCGTGCACATTGATCGCGGCTGCGTGGTACAGGCGGTGCAGGTGGTGGAGGATCAGGTCGCTGTGCAGACGACCGCACACGGCACCGTCCACGGCCGTTGGCTGGTCGGCTGCGATGGCGCCCGCAGCACGGTGCGCAAGCAATCGGGTTTCAGCTTCGAAGGAACCGATCCGGAGTTCACCGGCCACTCCCTGCTCGTCGAACTGGAAGATCCTTCGGTGCTCACGCCGGGCCGCCAGTACACCGCGCACGGCATGTGCAATTTCAACCCGCCCGGCGTGCTGGCGCTGGCTGATTTCGACGGCGGCGCTGGCCATCGCACGCCGCTTGACCTGCCGTCGGCGCAAGCGCTGCTGCGGCGCGTGTCCGGTCGCAATGCAACGATCACCGCGCTGCACCTGGCCACCACCTGGACCGACGCCGCGCGCCAGGCCAGCGCCTACCGCAACGGTCGCGTGCTGCTGGCCGGTGATGCCGCACACATGCATTCACCGTTGGGTGGGCAGGGGTTGAACCTGGGCATCGGCGATGCAATGAACCTGGGCTGGAAGCTGGCGGCCGTGGTCCGTGGCGATGCCGGAGAGGCCTTGCTGGACAGCTATCAGGCCGAGCGGCATCCGATCGGCGCGAAGGTGCTGGGCTGGTCGCGTGCGCAGGTCGCGCTGATGCGGCCGGGCGCCGGTTCACGTGCGCTGGCGGCCGTCATCGCCGATCTGGCCGACACCCGCGATGGCGCGACCTATCTGGCCGAGCGGGTCTGGGGCATCGGGCAGCGGCTGGATCTGGGCGAAGGGCATCCGCTGGTTGGCCGCAGTGCGCCTGACTTCCAGTGGGACGATGGCCGTCGCATGGGCGAGCAGCTGCGCGCCGGTGGCGGCGTGCTGCTGGTGTTCGACACCGATTCGGCGCTGTGCGAGGCCATTGACCGCGATTGGCATCGCCTAAGCTGCATCGCTTCGCCGGTGCACGACACACTGGGTCTGGGCGCAGTGCTGGTCCGGCCCGATGGCATCGTGGCCTGGGCCTGCGATGCCGGCGGCGATGCGACCGGGCTGGCCGAGGCAGTGCAGCGCGGGTTCGGTGCGCGGGTGCCGGCCTGATCAGTGCGGTTGCGGCGCAGCCGGCGAGGGCTGCGCCGACGGTGTTCAGAGTTCCTTTTTCTTGCCGCTCAGGTCCAGCGGCTTGTCGCTGCCCTTGCGCTCGCTCGACCAGACCTCCATGCCCTTGTTGCAGCGGCTTTCGCGAGCGGCGACGTCGGGCGGCAGGTCCTTGAGGTGCGGTGATTCCTGACAGGCCGGGTGCATCGCGTTGTCGTCATAGCGCGCAATCTACCCAAGCGCACTTGTTATGGTGTAACAAGTGCGCGATAGTCGGCGGTGGCTCGGCGCAGAAACCGCTACACCCGTACCGGCACTGGCGAACGTTGTCGCCCCGTCTCGGTCATCACCGCGGCCAGCTGCTTGAGCGAATAGGGCTTGCGCAGCAGGGTGAAGCCATGCCCCGGGTCGCGTGCCAGCAGTTCGCTGTAGCCGCTGGTCAGGATGATCGGCAGATCCGGAAACTGGCTGCGGACGTTACGCGCCAGGTCCAGCCCGTTGGTGCCGGGCATGACCACGTCGCTGAACATCACGTGGAAGCGCGCAGCGTCCTGTTCCAGCGCCGCCAGCGCTTCGTCCGCGTTGCGTGCCAGCACCACGTTGTAGTCAAGCTCGCGCAGTGCACCCACCGCGAACTCGGCCACATCGACGTTGTCTTCCACCACAAGCACGCACAGTCCGTGACCGTGGACCAGGCCCGGCTGCGGCTGCGCACGGACGATGCTGGCGCCCTCCTGTGCCAACGGAAGGTAGAGCGTGAAGCGCGTGCCGACACCCGCCTCGCTTTTCACATCCACCTCGCCTTCCGACTGCTTTACGAAGCCGAACACCTGGCTGAGCCCGAGGCCGGTGCCGGCGCCCACGCCCTTGGTGGTGAAGAACGGTTCGAAAATGCGATCGACGATCGCCGGATCGATGCCTGCACCGCTGTCGGTCACGCTGATGGCGGCGAACGCGCCCTTCATCGGCGCGGCGAAGCGGATCGATGGCACCGCGGTGACCTGTTCAACATCGATCATCACGCTGCCCTGGCCGTCGATCGCATCGCGTGCATTGACCGCGATGTTGATCAGGGCGGTGTCCAGCTGCGTGCGGTCCAGCAGTACCGGCAGCGGTGTGCCGGGCAGGTTCGCCGACATCGTGATGCGCGCACCGAGCACGGTGCTGATGATGTCCGACAGAGCCTGCACGCTCTCGCAGAGATCGAAGACTTCCGGTGACAGGCTCTGGCGGCGCGAGAATGCCAGCAGCTGCGCGGTGAGCCGGGTTGCCCGGTCCGAGGCGCTGCCGATGGCCTGGACGTAACGCAGGCGCGGATCGTCGCCAGGCCAGGTATGCAGCAGCATGTCCACCGAGCCGGTGATGACCTGCAGCAGGTTGTTGAAATCGTGGGCGACGCCGCCGGTGAGCTGGCCGATGGCCTCCAGCTTCTGCGACTGCCGCAGTTGCTCGCGTGCGCGTACCAGCTCCAGGTGCGCCTCGCGTGCCTGTTCGGTGATGGCGGCAACCTGGCGGCTGTGCATGTCGCGCTCGATCACCCGCTCGGTCTGTTCACTGACCACGCAGAAGATGCCGACCACCGCGCCGCTGCCCATGCGCAGCGGTGAATAGGAGAACGTCCAGAACGTTTCCCGCAGCGTACCGTCGCGGTCCATCATCAGTGGCAGGTTGTTGAAGCTGCGATGGGTGCCGGCAAACGCATCATCAATGGCCTGCGACACGTCCTGCCAGACGTCTGCCCAGACGGTCTGCAGGCGGTTGCCCATCGCGCCGTGCAGCTTGTCACCCAGCATCGGCAGATAGGCGTCGTTGAAGAAGAACGCTTTTTCTTCATGGCCCCACGCGATCCACAGCGGCTCGGGAGAGTCGAGGATCATCGCCAGCAGGGTGCGCAGTTCGGGAGGCGCACTCGCGGCGGCGGCGGAACGGGCCCAATCGCTGTCCTGCAGCAGCCGGTAGGCCAGCTGGTCGGGTGCGGACACGGAGAGGGGAAAAGGATGCATGGCCGTCGACGCGGAAAGGTGCGGCAGCATAGCCGAGTGCATGTCAGCGCGTCCTGCACAGGCACGCGCGGCATCGGCACATCACATGCTCATACACCCAGCAGCGTGGGGAGCTGCCAATCGGCCACCCGTGCATGGCTGACCTGCTGGTGGCAACCGCAGCGTTCGCAGCGGAACAGGGCGCCCCCCGGCAGCTGCAGCAGGCTGTGTTCGCTGGCCGAAGTGGTTTCGGCGCAGTGCCGGCAGGTGATGGTCAGCGCAGTAATGCGCTCGACGCCACCGGACAGGTTGAACACTGCCTCGAAGGCGCGGATGACGGGGTGGATCGAGTCGGGCATGGACATCTCGGCAGGGGCGCATGGCGCATCGTTGCCCAAAGGCAGTGACGGCGTAGTCAGCTGTGTGCATGCAGCGGGTCAAGCGGACGCGGCTGTTGCGGCGCCTCTCCCTGGTCGCCGCGATGGTCGGTGCGCCGCATCAGGCGACGCAGATCAGCAGCAGGCTGCACAGCACCAGCATCAGCACGAATACGCGCCGGCTCAGTGCCAGGCAGGCCAGGCACGCCGCCAGGGCCCACGCCGCCAGCAGAGTGCAGGCCAGCAGCCAAATGCCGATCACCAGCAGCGAGCCGCTCGCCAGCGCCGACAGGGCGATGGCCTTGAACAACCCCAGCGCCAGCACGCTGCCGAGCACGCCCGCCTGCAGGGCGATGGCATCGTGGCGGGTGGGGCGGGAGTGGGGGAGCATGGCCGTTCCGGTGCGGGAGACAACAGGGCGTTGTCCACACTCTGTCGAAAACGATATCCACGCAATGTGTTCATGGCGAGGGCTCGGACGTGCCCCCTGTTCATCGATAGCGCTTGTTGCCCCCCGAGGTGATGCAGTACTGCCCCCCGCGAGGGCCAGTACAGTTGTAGCGTGCCGAGCAGGGGCAGCTGTACGCACTGGACGAGGATGCGCGGGGCGCCGCCCTGGCGGGCGCAAGGCGCGCTCCGGCAGCGGCTGGCAGCGCGTGCGCGTTGCCGACGGACGGGGCTGATCGATTCCAGCAGCCTGCGCCACTGCACAGCAGACTGGCAGAGATCCAGTGCCCTGAATGACGGTCCGTATCGATGTTTGCCCACCCGCGATCGATCCGGTTGACGATGACGGCCGTACCGCGGCTGACCGTTTCACTGACGGTGCCTTCCGGTTGCAGGCGAACCAACGCGCTGGCCGTGTCCACATAACGGATATCACGCCCGGCCGACTGCGCGGGCGCCACAGCCAGCAGTTGGAGGATGAGCGCCAGCGCGAGCGCGAGCGATCCTGTGATCCGGGTGCTGTTCCGGGTCAGAAGGCTCGGGCCTTCCGTGATGGTGGTGCGATCCATGCAATTCCCTCTGCGTGCAGCTGCGCTGCGTCACCTGACGTGTTCAATCGCACAGAACTATCGGTGACTCCGCATGGGCGGGCAACTACCTGACGGTGGAATTCGCAATTTTCCTACGCGTCGGCCGGCTTCCGCCGGATTGCATCCCGTGCGTCCGGTGCTGCACAGCGGCCCGCCAGGCGCTCAGTCGAACTCACCCTCGACCGATTCCAGTCGTTTCCGGTACGCCGCGCGATGCTGGTAAAGGCGCTGGCATTCGCTCGACCGGTAGATGCGGCTTGCCGGTTCGTTGGCGACCGAGTCGCACATCCGCGCAATGTGGTTGCTGGCCGCCAGTTCGGTGACGAAGAACACCGCCGTGATGCCGGTGCCCAGCAGCACGACGTACAGCAGGCGGCTGAGCCAGCGCGTGCGCTTGCGCTCGAAGTGCTGCTGGAGGGTCAGGTCGAAGCGGATGATGCTGAGCACGATCCAGATGAGGGCGACCAGGAAGCACAGCGTCGGCAGCAGCCCGCGCCAGAGGCCGGCCTCGTACACCGATTCGCTGTAATGGACCGCAGCTCCGGCACCGGCAATGGCAATCGCCAGTGCCCAGTTGCGGCCGAGCGAGAGCAGGTCATCGAGCAGTTTTTCGCGGTTCCTGGTCGGTGCGGCTGCCACGTGGGTTCCTTGTGCCTGCTGTGATCGGGAGCGGATTGCCGCCGATCACGCAGATGGTGGAGCATCGCTGCCGCGATGAGAAGCCTGCCTGTTCAGCGGCTGCCTGCGCGCGCGGCGATCCAGCGCCTGTAGCGACGTGTCCGGCACCTTCCCGCTGCCTGCGCCAGCAGCAGCGCCCACACCGGTGAGATGCCGGGCGCGGTGGGGCGGCGCCGGCTCAGCCGGCCCAGCTGGTACTTCACCGCCGCCATGTGTGCGCTGGCCGCCAGCGGCTTGCTGCGCCAGTCAATGGTGCGCAGCATCGGCACCGCGTCGTGCCCCTGCTGCCAGTGTTTGGGCAGGTCCGGTTCGATCGCCAGCGCGGTGGCGATGCCCACCATCGCAACTCCACTGTCCAGCACCTGCTGGGCCACCGCGTGGCGACGGATACCGCCGGTGACCATCAGCGGCATCGTCGCCACCGTGGCGATCTCGCGCGCAAACTCGAGGAAGTAGGCTTCGCGTGCGAGGCTGCGCTCATCGCGCGCGGCGCCGGTCATGGCCGGTGCTTCGTAGCTGCCACCGGACAGTTCGACCAGATCCACACCCAGCGGGGCCAGCATCTCCACCACCGCGCGCGCGTCCTCCGGCGAGAAGCCGCCACGCTGGAAGTCGGCGGAATTGAGCTTCACCGCCACCGCGAACGTGGGCGACACCGCAGTGCGCACCCCTTGCACGATCTCAAGCAACAGGCGCGCGCGGTTCTGCAGGCTGCCACCCCAACGGTCCTCGCGGCGGTTGGAGAGCGGTGACAGGAACTGGCTGAGCAGATAGCCGTGTGCGGCGTGGATCTCCACCCCGCTGAAGCCAGCACGCTCGGCCAGCTCGGCACTGCGGGTGAAGCGGGCGATCACCTCTTCGATGTCGGCCCCGGTCATCGCCCGCGGCGGTGCGAACTGGCTGGACAACGCCCCCATCTGCAGCGGCACCGCTGAAGGCGCCAGCGCCGGTTGGCCGAGCGCGGCCGGCATCTGCCGCCCGGGGTGGTTGATCTGCATCCACATCTGCACGCCGCGCGCGCGGGCCGTGTCCGCCCAGGCGATGAAGCGATCAAGATGGCGATCGTCTTCCAGCACCACACCGCCTGGTCCGGTCATGGCACGGCCATCGACCATCACATTGCCGGTGATGATGAGCCCGGCGCCGCCGTCGGCCCAGCGCTGATAAAGCTGCAGCAGCGCGGGCGAGGGCGCGTGGTCGGCGTCGGCCATGTTTTCCTCCATCGCGGCCTTGGCGATGCGGTTGTGGATGACGGCGCCCGAAGGCAGGGCCAGCGGCGAGAACAGGGACATCGGACAGCTCCGGGACAGGGGAATGGCGCTACGCTAACCTTCAAGTTTGATTGAAGGTCAACCGATGCCGATGTCGAGGATTCAGGCCCATGAAGATCGGTGAGCTGGCGCGGCGCACGGGCCTGGCCGCGTCGCGCATCCGCTTCTACGAGGATGCCGGGCTGCTGGTGGTGCAGCGCCAGGCCAACGGCTACCGCGACTACCCGGAGCAGGCGGTACTGCTGCTGGAGCTGATCATCGGCGCGCAGCGCGCCGGCTTCAGCCTGGAAGAGATCCGTGCGCTGCTGCCGCCGGACATGGGCCAGTGGCAGCACGATGCGCTGATCACGATGCTGCGGCGGAAGGTGGCCGATATCGAGGCGCTGCAACTGCGCCTTGCGCAGAGCCGGGCGCACCTGCTGGCCTTGATCGAGGATATCCAGGCGAAGCCGGAGGGCATTGATTGCGCGGCCAATTCACGGCGGGTACTGGACCGCGTACAGCGTGGCGAACTGGCACGGCCCACGCTGGCAGCCGGCGATGGTGCGTTGCTGCGGCCGGGCCGCCGCCGCACCGGCAGCGACTGACGACCCGGCGCGATGCTCAGTGGCTGCCGGCGACGGCGTGCTTGCGCTTCCTGTCCAGCATCACCGCCACACCCCACAGCAGCAGGCCGCCGAGGGCGGTGGCGGCGCCGACGTAGCCGGTGCTGGCCGGGCTGAAGCCGGCGCTGATCGCCATGCCGCCCAGCCAGGGACCCAGGGCATTGGCGGTATTGAACGCGGCATGGTTGGAAGCGGCGGCAAGCGTCTGTGCTTCGCCGGCCACGTCCATCAGGCGGGTCTGCAGCACCGCCGCCAGCGCGCCCATGGTGCCGACAGTGATGATCATCGGGCCGATCGTCCACACCGACTGCGCCGCCAGCGGATACAGCAACAGCATCACGATCGACCACAGCAGCACCACGGCGGCGGCCTTGAAGTGGAACTTGTCCACCAGCCAGCCACCGGCGATGTTGCCGATGATCGCGCCGATTCCGAATACGCCCACCGCCAGCGGCATCCACGATTCGGCCACGCCGGTGACCTGCACCAGGGTCGGTGCCAGGTAGGTGAACACGCAGAACATGCCAGCGAAACCGACCGCACCGATCGCCAGCGCCAGCCACACCTGGGTGGTGTTGAAGGCGCGCAGTTCGCGCATCGGCGAGGTACGCACCTCGTCCGGATCGGGCAGCAGGAAGCGCGCGATCATCACCACGGTTGCGATGGCCAGCAGGCTGACCAGGGCGAAGGCGGTGCGCCAGCTCAGCTGCTGGCCCAGCCAGGTGGTCAGCGGATTGCCGACCAGGATCGCGATCGACAGGCCGAGCAGCACGCGCGACATCGCCTGGCCACGCTGGCCGGCGGGGCTGATCGCCGCAGCCACCAGCATCGCCACGCCGAAGTAGGCGCCGTGCGGCAGGCCGGCGACGAAGCGCGCCAGCAGCATGGTGGCGTAGTTCGGCGCCAGCGCGCTGGCCAGGTTGCCGACGGCATAGAACCCCATCAGCGCCAACAGCAGCTTGCGGCGCGGGAAACTCGCGCCGACGAACGCCAGGATCGGCGCACCGACCACCACGCCGATGGCGTAGGCGCTGATCAGGTGACCGACCTGGGTTTCAGAGATCGACAGGCCCCGGCTGATCTCCAGCATCAGGCCCATGCTGGCGAACTCGCTGGTGCCGATGGCGAAGCCGCCCAATGACAGGGCGAGAATGATCAGGGTGCGCTGACGGGGCGTCAGCCGCGCAGCCAGGGAAGAGTTGGGGCTCATGCGGGGGCGCGATGGGGACGGGGGAGCCGCCCATTGTACTGCTGCACCGCAGCAGTGATCAGTGCCCATGGCCAAGAATCAGCGTTTGACCGGTGGTACCCGGGTTGCATCGGGCGGCGGTCAGGGCTGCACGTACATGTCGCTCCAGATGACGAAGGTCTCCGGCGTCATCTGTGCCTCCACTTCGGCACGCACCACTTCGCATACGGCGAGCAGCGCTGCCTGGCGTGGGTGCGGAGCGTCCTGGCCGCTGCCGGCGGTCACTTCAGGTTCGTTGGCCAGCGCTGCCAACGTGCGTGCTGCATCCATCAGCTGCAGCAGCCGTGTGGTTGCCGTAGCGGGTGTGGCGGTGGCCGCGCGTTGGCCGCCAAGGGCGACCAGCGCGGCGGCGTACTTGCTGCGCAGGCGGTCGGCCACCGCCGGGGCGAGCTGCAGCAGCCGGCGCGGGTGGGCGTTGTCGGCAATGTCGGCCAGCTTCACCTTCAAGGCGGGTGGATGCTGGCGGATGCGCGCGTAGTACTGATCGGCATCAGCGGCGGTGTGCCGGCTGAGCAGGCTCACGGTGTCGCGGATCGGTGCCGGGAAGGCCTGCACCTGCGCCGCGTACTGGGGGCAGTCCTCGACCACGTCGTGCAGCCAGGCAGCCGCCTTGGCCATGTCATCGTCATGGATCGCCGCCGCCACGCGCGCCACGTGCTCGATATAGGGCTGGCCTGCCTTGTCCTGCTGCCCGGCGTGGGCCTGGCTGGCCAGCGCGCGTGCCTGTGCCACCCAGTCCATCGTTGGCTGCTGCATCGTCGGCTCCTGCGGATGAAAGATAAATTATCGCCCAATCGCGTTGGTGCCGAGGTTGACCCGCCGCAGGCGGCTGGGTAACGTGCGCGTGCCTGCAGCACGCAGGTGCCTGCCGAGTGTGGTTTTTCATGTTGGAGATTGCCGTCATCGGATAACCCTTCCCGTGTGTCTGCCGGGAGTGGTTATCGAATGCGTGTTCCCCTGGCCGGGTGCCGTTGGCAGCCCGTGTCGTCCGCATTTCCGATTACGCAGGATCTCTCTTTCCATGAATATCTCCCGAGCGGAGCAGAGGACGTTGCACGTTCTCGCCCAGGGCGGCTGCATTGCCTTCAGCCGCGACGGCTCTGGCCGTGTCCGCAGCGTTGAATGCTTCAATCGTGAAGGCCTGTTGCTGAGCGATTGCACGCTGGCCGTCTTCAAGAAGCTGAAAAACAAGCGCCTGATCAGTTCGCATGACGGTCGTCCCTACCGCATCAACCGCGCCGGACTGGTTGCGGTGCGCCCGCAGCTGGACAATCGCTGATGCACGCCATGGCGACCCTTTCCCTTCACCGCGTACCCGCTGGCCGGGTGCGCCGCATCGATCGAGGTGCCCCTTGAACTACACCCTCCGCAATGAAGCCGCGGCCGACATCGCCGCCATCCATGCGCTGACAGCCGCAGCCTTCGCTACCGCCGAGCACAGCAGCCATACCGAACACTTCATCGTCGATGCACTGCGCGCGCGTGGCGAGCTGGCGGTTTCGCTGGTGGCCGAGGTCGATGGCGAGCGGGTTGGCCATGTCGCGGTTTCGCCGGTGGCGATCAGCGATGGCAGCAGCGGCTGGTTCGGCCTCGGTCCGATTTCGGTACTGCCCGGATGGCAAGGGCAGGGCATCGGTGCGGCGTTGATGCGTGCCGCGCTTGACGCTCTGCGCCAGCAGGGAGCACGGGGCTGCGTGCTGCTGGGCGAGCCGGGCTACTACGGACGCTTTGGTTTCCGCGTCGAACCAGGCCTGATACTGCCGGGCGTGCCCGCGGAGTACTTCCAGGCCCTCTGCCTGCGCCCACCAATGGCGCAGGGCGTGGTGCAGTACTCACCGGCATTCGAGGCCACCTCCTGAGCCGGGCCTGGCGCGCTCCTGCTCAGGGCGCGCGCCAGGCGGTCGGTTCGGGTTGCGGCCTGGGAATGCGGTAGCCGCCGATATGCTCGAGCAGTTCGTTGGTGCGGCGCTGCTCGACCAGCACCTCGCGCAACAGGTTGCGCACGGCGAAGATGGCGAACGGCACCAGGATCCAGACCAGGCTGATGCCCAGCGCGAACAGGGTCAACAGGGCTTTTGCGCCATCCATGCACGGCATTCCTTGATTCAAAGAAGCTACGCTAGCACGGGGCGGCTGCCGAAGGATGTCAGGCGCTATGCCGCAGATGGATCAACGGATACGAGCGCCCCTGCGAATCCACAGGTGAGCGTCCGGTTTCGATGAAGCCCATGCGCAGGTAGAAACCCAAGGCCTGCGCGTTCTGCGCGTTGACGTCGGTGCTCAGCTGCGGATGCAGGGCCAGTGCATGCTGCAGCAGCTGCCGGCCGATGCCGGTGCCACGCACGTCCGGGTCGATGAACAGTGCTTCCATGTGGCTGCCGTCGATCAGCATGAAACCCAGCGGGCGGTCCTGTGCATCAGCGGCGACGGTCATCGGTGCCTGCGGCAGGAAGCCGGCCACTTCGGCATCGATGGCCTGGCGGTCTTCGGCGCTGAGGAAGTCGTGGGTGGCGTCGACGGCGCGACGCCACAGGTCGACGAGGGCGGCGCCGTCGTCGGCGCGCGAGGGGCGCAGGGTGGTCATGGGTCACCAAGGTGCTTCGGAAAAGTGTGCAGTATGCAGATTCCGGGCGATGGCTGCAGGCGTGGGTTCATTCCCCGTTGCGATGGCGGATGAAGGGGCTGAACGCGGTTGCGTCCGCACGAAGCACCACGCCATCCTCGAAGTCCTCGCTGTCATTGAATGGCACGCTCGGCCATTGTTGCCAGTGCGCCAGCCGTTCGCGGTAGTTGCCGGTGGCGGCCTTCAGCGCGGCATCGTGCGCCTGCACGCGTTCGGGTGGGAGCCCGGAACGCACGCCATGCACCACATGCGGCTGCATCACCTCGAATCCGACGTAGCGCAGGCTGTACATCAACGGCCACAGCAGCAGCCGGGTGTCGCCCTCGCGGCCGTCCACCGCGCATGCCCGCGCCGATGACCCGGTGGTGACACTCAGCAACGCGCGCTTGCCGCGCATCACGCCGTGCTCGTGGCGCTGCCGGCTGTTGTAGATCGGTCCGTAGACCAGCACGCGGTCCAGCCAGCCCTTCAGCATGGCCGGCGCCGCGAACCACCATAGCGGAAACTGCAGGATCAGCAGGTCGGTGGCCTGCAGCAGGCGCAGGTGGCGCTGCACGTCGGCCGGTAGCTGTCCCTGTTCGGCGCTGTGGCGCTGCTCGCGCTGTGCATCGAAGTGGCCGGGCTGCAGGCGCTGCGGATGGTGATGGGCCGCTTCCAGCGGATCGAAGGCATCAGCGTACAGGTCGATCATGTCCACCCGCAGGCCTTGATGCTGCAGCTGCTCGGTTGCCTGGGCAGCCAGATGGGCATTGAACGAGCGCGGTTCGGGATGGGCCAGCAGGATCAGGGCGTGCATGCGGAAAGGACGTGTTGGAGTGTGCGACCATCCTGGCGAGCCCGGCGTACTCCGGCAATTACGCACCTTGAGGTAACCATGGCCTTTCCCGGCGACGTCTATGCGGCGGACTGCTCGGCGCGCGATGCGCTGGCGCTGATCTCCGGCAAGTGGGTGATGCTGCTGTTGCCTGCCTTGGCGCAGGGACCGATGCGCAATGGCGCGCTGCTGCGGAAGATCGAAGGGCTCTCGCAGAAAGTGCTGACCCAGACCCTGCGGCAACTGGAGCGCAATGGCCTGGTCGAGCGCTGCGACCACGGCAGCAAGCCGCTGCACGTGGAGTACCGGCTGACCGAGGTCGCGCGCAGCCTGGTCGACACGCTGGCTGCGCTGGACCGTTGGGCCGAGCACAACTTCCCCGTGCTGGATGCGGCCCGCGATCGCTTCGACGCGCGTTAGCGACGCCTGCACGAAGCGGGGCGTACACTAGCGCCGCGGCGGCCATCCTGGCCCAGCAACGACGCGAGAACCGCCATGACCGACACCCTGGGTGTACCGGTGCACGACGCCGATGAGCACTGGATGCGCCATGCGCTGGCGCTGGCCGAGCGCGCGCAGCGCGAGTTCGATGAGATTCCGGTGGGGGCGGTGCTGGTCGGCGCCGATGGCCGGCTGCTGGGCGAAGGCTGGAATCTCAACATCGCCTCGCATGATCCCAGTGCGCATGCCGAGATCGTGGCCATGCGGGCGGGGGGCAGGCTGCTGGCCAATCACCGGCTGCTAGGCAGCACCCTGTACGTGACCCTGGAGCCGTGCGCGATGTGCGCGATGGCGATCGTGCATGCGCGCGTCTCGCGCCTGGTCTACGGGGCCAGCGACCCCAAGACCGGGGCGTGTGGCAGCGTGTTCGATCTGCTCGGCGACGCCCGCCACAATCACCGCGTCGAGATCCACGGCGGCGTCCTGGCCAAGGAAGCCAGCACGCGGCTGACCAATTATTTCCGTGCCAAGCGGGGCAAGCCGCCGCTGCTGCTGGAAGACCACGCCGACGAGGGCTGAACGGCGAACGGGTATGATGGGCGCCTCTTTCCCTATCCGGTAGGCCGCGCGCCTGCCCAGCAACGAGGCGACACAATGGCGGACAACGGCGCGGCCAACGAACGACTGATCTGGATCGACCTGGAAATGACCGGGCTGGATACCGACAACGATTCGATCATCGAGATTGCCACCGTGGTCACCGACGCCCAGCTCAACGTGCTGGCCGAAGGACCGGAGTTCGCCATTCATCACCCGGTGGAAACACTGGAGGCGATGGATGAGTGGAACCGCAACCAGCACCGCCGTTCGGGCCTGTGGCAGCGCGTGGTGGACAGCACCACCACGCTTGGCCAGGCCGAGGCGCAGACGGTGAACTTCCTGGCACAGTGGATTCCGGCCGGCCTGTCGCCGATGTGCGGCAACTCCATCTGCCAGGACCGCCGTTTCCTGCACCGCCAGATGCCGCGCCTGGAGAAGTACTTCCATTACCGCAACCTGGACGTGTCCACGGTGAAGGAACTGGCCAAGCGCTGGGCGCCGACCGTGGCCGCCGGGGTCGGCAAGAACAGCAACCACACCGCGCTGAGCGATGTGCACGACTCGATCGCCGAGCTGCGCCACTACCGCCAGTTCATGGGCGCACTGTCGGGCCTGCCGACGCCTTGACCGGCACTACGCTCCGTTCAACTCCCTGGCGCTAAGATCGGCGCCATGAACGAGCCCATCCTGCTCCCCCGCGACATCGCCCACGATGCCCGCGACTGGTCCGACCTGCAGCGGGCGGTCACCCTGCTGGAAGCGCCGACCCTGACCGCGCGCATGGCCAACCTGGTCGGCACCCCGTTGGAATTCGCGGTGAAGGCGCTGCCCAAGGCGGTCTCTGGCCGTATCCATGGCGCGGTGCAGGCGGCGCTGTCGAAGTCGGCGCAGGCGGCGCTGTGGAGCATGGACAACAGCCCCGGCAAGGGCGCCTCCACGCGCTGGCACAAGCTGGCAGCGGCAACCTCGGGTGCGGTTGGCGGGGCCTTTGGCTTCGCCGCGCTGTTCATCGAGCTGCCAGTGTCGACCACCATCATGATGCGTGCGGTGGCCGACGTGGCTCGCAGCGAGGGCTTCGACCTGTCCGAGTTCAGTACCCGCCAGGCCTGCCTGGAGGTGTTCGCGCTGGGCGGCAACTCGCCGCGCGATGACGCCAGCGAGACCGGTTACTACCTGGCCCGCGGCTTCACCACCGACGTGATGCGGCACCTGTCGGCCGAACTGGCCGGGCGCGCGGTGACGGGGCGTGACCTGACCCTGGGCGTGGCGCCGAAGGAAGCCGGCAAGCTGCTGGCGAAGATGGTGGAGAAGGTGGCCGCGCGTTTCGGCGTGGTGGTGACCGAAAAGTTTGCCGCACAGGCGGTGCCGATCGTAGGTGCGGCAGCCGGTGCAACGCTCAATACCATGTTCACCGATTACTACCAGGACATGGCGCGCGGCCACTTCATCGTGCGCCGGCTGGAACTGAAGTATGGCGAGGATGTGGTGCGCGCCTGCTACGACCGGGTGGCGCACGGTGCGATCAGGATCGAGCCCAGCCTGGAATAGAACCACGCCATGCGTGGCTGAGCTCTGATGGCGGGTGATCCTTGCCTGCCGGGCACAACTGTTTTGCCACGATGCGCCTGTTGTGCTGCGGGCTCCATCCCCATCCTTGCCGGTACTCCCCCGCAAGAGATTGCCGCCATGCTGTTCACCCCCCACCGCCTGGGCGCTCTGACCCTGCCCAACCGCATCGTGATGCCGCCGATGACACGCTCGCGCGCAGCGCACGGCAACGTCGCCACCGCGGATATGGCCGCCTACTACGCGCAGCGTGCAAGCGCCGGCCTGATCGTCAGCGAAGGTACCCAGATCAGCCCGCAGGGCCAGGGTTACGCCTGGACGCCCGGCATCCACAGCGATGAGCAGGTGCAGGGCTGGCGTCAGGTCACCGACGCCGTGCATGCCGCCGGCGGTCGCATATACGCGCAGCTGTGGCACGTCGGCCGGGTTTCGCACGTGGCGCTGCAGCCGGGTGGCGTGGCGCCGGTGTCTTCCTCGGCGTTGCTGGCCGACGGCGTGAAGGTCTTCGTCGACCCGACCGGCGCAGGCCCCGATGCCGGCGTGGGCGAAATGATCCAGCACTCGATGCCACGTGCACTGGCGGAGGATGAGATTCCGGGCATCATCGCCGACTACGCGCAGGCCGCCCGCAATGCGCTCGCTGCTGGCTTTGATGGCGTCGAACTGCACGGTGCCAATGGCTACCTGATCAACCAGTTCATCGACTCGCAGGCCAACCAGCGCACCGACGGCTACGGCGGCGCATTGCAGAACCGGCTGCGCTTCCTGCGCGAGGTGGTGCAGGCGGTGGTGGCGGTGGTCGGTGGGGAGCGCGTCGGCGTGCGCCTGGCGCCGCTGACCACCCTGCAGGGCGCGGTGGACGATACGCCGCAGGCGACCTACCTGGCGGCCGCGCACCTGCTGGGCGAACTTGGCGTGGGTTACCTGCATATCGCCGAGGCAGACTGGGAAGACGCGCCGTTGATGCCGGTCGCGTTCAAGCAAGCGCTGCGCATGGTCTACCCGGGCACGCTGATCTATGCCGGCAAGTACACCGTCGAGCGCGCCGAGCAGGCGCTGTCTGAGGGCTGGGCCGACCTGATCGGCTTCGGCCGGCCGTTCATCGCCAATCCGGATCTGCCCGAGCGCCTGCGCGCGGGAGCCGAATTGAACCCACCGGACCGGGCGACGTTCTTTGGTGGTGGGGCGGCCGGGTTCATTGATTATCCGGCGTTGGAAGCGGTCGTCGAGGCCTGACGCCGATGGCCGGTCTGCGCGGTTCCTGGTAGTTGGGGGGGGGGG